>DATFKJ010000241.1:0-8659 GCA_035268705.1 Roseovarius sp.
CGGGCCTTGCCATCCGCTGCCCCGGTGAAATCACCCGCGATAAACTTGAAATTCTGCGCAAGGCCGATGCGGTTTACATCGACCAAATCCGCAAGCACGGGCTTTACGATGAGATTTGGCAGGCCTTCGTGGCCATCCTTCCGGTGCGCACCGTGGGCGTGATGGGCGATGGGCGCACCTACGACTACGCCTGTGCCCTGCGCGCGGTGACCTCGGTGGATGGTATGACCGCCGATTACTACCCGTTCAGCCACGAATTCCTTGGCGAAACCGCCACGCGCATCATCAACGAAGTGAAGGGCATCAACCGGGTGACCTATGATGTCACGTCCAAACCGCCCGGCACGATTGAGTGGGAATGACCCCCACAGCGCCTTTCCAAAACGATCCTGTTGCCGTCTTGCGGGCGGCGCTTTGGATGCTTGGCGCGGTGGTTTCATTTTCGACCATGGCGATAGCTGGCCGCGAAGTGAGTTTCGAACTCGATACCTTCGAGATCATGATGTATCGCAGCGTGATTGGCCTGCTTATCCTCATGGCCGTCGCCAGCCTTGCCGGAACGCGTTCCACGATCACCGGGCGCAAACCAGGCCTGCACCTGCTGCGCAATGTCTTTCATTTCACCGGGCAAAACCTGTGGTTCTTTGCCATCACGGTGATCCCATTGGCGCAGGTCTTCGCGCTTGAATTCACATCGCCGCTTTGGGTGCTGATGCTGTCCCCTCTCGTGCTGGGTGAACGACTGACCTCGGTTCGAGTGGCGGCTGCCTGCATGGGTTTCATCGGCATCCTGATCGTCACCCGGCCAAGTGCGGAGACCGTCAACATCGGAACAGTTGCCGCGCTTTGCGCCGCCATCGGGTTTGCCGGGTCGATTTTGTTCACCAAGCGCCTGACCCGGACCGAGACCCTGACCTGTATTCTCTTCTGGATGACGCTCAGTCAAAGCATCTTCGGCGTGGTCTGTGCCGGGTTCGATGCGGACATCGCCCTACCATCTGCGGAGTCCGCGCCCTGGCTTGTTTTGATCGCGCTTGGCGGTTTAACAGCCCACTTCTGTCTAACGACCGCCTTGTCGATGGCACCCGCCACCCTTGTGACGCCCGTGGATTTCCTGCGCCTTCCGGTGATCGCGCTGCTTGGGCTGGCACTCTACCAAGAGCAGATTGAGCTTATGGTGATTCTCGGAGCGGCGATCATCTTTGGCGCGAATTACCTCAATCTATGGTCAGAAACGCGACGCAAGACTGCTTGACGCCTTTGAGCACCTGTATCTGTGGCTTTCCGAACACCTTCAATTTTCCGTTACGTAACTGACGTCGCGTAAAAATTGACCGGAAAAACCCTGTCTGTAGCATCGTGTCGATATCTGGAGGAGAGAGCAGATGAAACGTTACACTATCGCTGCCGCAGCCCTGACCGCGGCCGCAAGCACCGCAACCGCCGGAGGCTTGGATCGCAGCTATACCGCAATTGATGCACTGTTTGAGACGGGCAACTATGCCGAAGTGTCTTTAGGGTTCACATCGCCGGACGTCACCGGCTCGGACCTCGGCTTTCCGGGCTTATTCGCCCCGAACGCCATCAGCAATGTCGCCGATAGCTATTTCACGGCTGGAGCGGCACTAAAAATCGACTTCAACGAAAAGCTGTCGATGGCGCTGATCTATGATCAACCGTATGGCGCGGATACGCTTTATGGTGGCAATCCAGGAACAACCTTGCTTGGCGGCACCAAGGCCGAAGTGGACAGCCATGGGCTAACAGCGCTGGTCCGCTTGCAAGTCGCCGACCGCTGGTCGGTTTACGGTGGCCCACGGTTTGTCAATGCCGAAGGCGAAATCACACTTTCAGGGATTGCGTACGGCCCGGCAAGCGGTTCAAATTTCCGTTTCGCAAGCACCACTGGCACCGGCTATGTCGTTGGTGGTGCGTATGAGGTTCCCGAAATTGCGTTGCGCGCCTCACTGACCTACCATTCCCCGGTCGATCTATCTATGAGCACAACAGAAAGCATAGGCGGTGGTCCGGCAGTCGCGACCACCACCAGCACCAAAACGCCGGAGTCTTGGGAACTGGCAGTTCAGTCAGGGATCAACCAGAACACGCTGGTTTTCGGCTCCGTTCGATATGCCAAATGGGATAGCTTTACTTTGACGCCACCAACCTTCGGCACGAACCTGGCGTCGCTCGACGATGTCACCACCTGGGAATTGGGTGTAGCCCGCCGCTTCAGTGACAAGTTCTCGGGCAGCATCGCGGTCAGCTATGAAGACACAAGTGGTGACGATCTGGTATCCCCTCTCGGCCCGACCAATGGTCAGACCGGCATCACCGTGGGCGGAAAATACGCGATCAATGATCAACTCGACCTCTCGGGTGGTGTGCGCTACACCATGTTGGGTAATGGCATTCCGCAAACCGCCAATACCGCGCGCGGCAGCTTTCGCGACAACAATGCGATCAGTGTCGGCATGAAGCTGGGCTATAGTTTCTGAAGCCCCTAGGTGCCGTGAACTTTCCTAAAACCCCGCCTCTTCTGGGCGGGGTTTTTCTTTGAGCCGCGCCTTAGGATTTGACGCCCCCTGCCCCGCTCGCTACCACAACGCCACAAAGGGGACAGTCCATGATCTATCAATCGGCACATGACTGGCGCGATGCCACGCATAAGCGGGTTTTGTTTTATGGCATGTCGGGACTGGGAAAGACCCATCTGTCCAACATGCTGCGCGGCTCGGGCGATTGGTTTCACTATTCGATCGATTACCGCATCGGCACGCGTTACATGGGCGAACTCATTGCTGACAACGCCAAGGCGCACGCAATGAAGGTGCCCTTTTTGCGGAACCTGTTGTTGACCGACTCGATCTACATCGGGTCGAATATCACTTTTGACAATCTCGCCCCGGTCTCGACCTATCTTGGCAAGCCGGGCGATCCCACGAAAAGCGGCTTGCCGATCGAAGAATACCGCCTCCGGCAAGAACAATTCCGCCGCGCCGAGATCGCAGCGCTTGAGGACACGGCGCATTTCATCGCCCGCGCCGAGGCGCTCTATGGCTACCCGCATTTCGTCTGCGATACCGGCGGGTCGATTTGTGAATGGGTGGATGGCAACGACCCCGATGACCCGCTTTTGCTGGAACTGTCAAAGCACTGCCTTCTGATCTACCTGAAAGGCTCGGACGCGCATACGCAGGAGTTGATCCGCCGCTTCGACCGCGCGCCCAAGCCCATGGCGTATCAACCCGAATTCCTTGACGCGGCGTGGCACGATTACCTTTCGGAAACAGGCAGCACCCCCGACAAGGTCAACCCGGATGCCTTCATCCGCTGGACCTATGCGCGGGCCTTGGCCCACCGCCAACCTCGCTATGATGCCATGGCGGATTGGGGCATCACACTGACCGCCGATGAGGTGTCGGGCGTCGATACCGCCGAGCAATTCGAAGCGCTGGTGGCCACCGCGCTTGAGCGACGCGCCTAAACCTCTATCTCTTCAGAAACCGCGAAAGACCTGACCAATGCCTATCAAGATTCCGGAAAGCCTGCCTGCCTATGACGTGCTCACGCGCGAAGGCGTCATGGTCATGTCCGAGGATCAGGCCTCGCGGCAGGATATTCGCCCCTTGCGCATCGGGCTTTTGAACCTGATGCCCAAGAAAATCCAGACCGAGAACCAGTTCGCACGCCTGATCGGCGCCACACCGCTGCAAATTGAACTCAGCCTCATCCGGATGACCGAACATCGCACGCGCAACACGGCCGCCGATCACATGAAGAGCTTTTATCGACCCTTCGACGAGGTCGAGACCTCGGGCGAAAGATTCGATGGTCTGGTCATCACCGGCGCCCCGATCGAGCATCTGGATTTTCAGGATGTCACCTATTGGGATGAATTGCGCCGGGTGTTTGAC
Source organism: Roseovarius sp. (assembly GCA_035268705.1). Lineage (GTDB taxonomy): Bacteria > Pseudomonadota > Alphaproteobacteria > Rhodobacterales > Rhodobacteraceae > Roseovarius. The sequence goes on from DATFKJ010000241.1 coordinate 3,918, forward strand.
TGGACCCAGACACACGTTCAATCGACCTTCGGCGTATGCTGGGGTGGTATGGCGATGATCAACCACTTTCACGGCGTCAAGAAACACATGCTGGATCAAAAGGCGTTCGGGTGCTTCAGGCATCGCAATATGGAGCCCGCCTCGCCCTACTTGCGGGGGTTTTCGGATGATTGCGTCATCCCCGTCAGCCGCTGGACCGAGATGCGCAAAAACGAGATCGAAGACCACCCCGGCCTGAAAATTCTTCTGCACAGTGACGAAGTCGGCCCGTGCCTTGTGGAAGACAAAGCGCATCGCGCGCTCTATATCTTCAATCACTTGGAATACGACAGCGACACCCTGAAACAAGAGTATGACCGTGACGTGGCCAATGACACCCCGATCAACGTGCCGTGCAACTATTACCCTGAAGATGACCCAAGCCGCCCACCGCAAAACCGCTGGCGCAGCCACGCGCATCTTCTTTATGGCAACTGGATCAACGAAATCTACCAATCCACGCCGTTCAACCTGAATGCCATTGGCCGTTAAAATCCTTCTCGCCTGCCTGGTCTCGCTGGCGCTGCTTTGGGCTTATGTCCAGCACCGCGCGCGCCAGCATGAAGCCCGCGCCGAGGCAGAGTTTCCACCCCAAGGGCAGTTCCTTGAGGTGGATGGCCACCGAGTACACGCCATCACCATGGGGGACGGTCCAGATCTGGTTTTGATACATGGGGCCAGCGGCAATATCCGTGACATGACACACCGCCTCGCCCCTCGCTTGGCTGAACGCTATCGCGTTACGATGTTCGATCGTCCGGGTCTGGGCTACACCGACCGGATTGGCCGCTCCGGCGCCACGATCCGCCAACAGGCTGAATTGCTGGCCGCTGCTGCCCGGCAAATGGGTGTCGAAGCGCCCATTGTGCTGGGGCATTCCTATGGCGGTGCCGTGGCGCTTGCCTGGGCTGTGCATGAACCGCACTACATATCGGCCTTGGTGCCGCTATCCTCGCCATCGCACCCTTGGAACAGCCCGTTGTCGACCTATTACAAGGTGCTGTCGCACCCGGTCTTGGGGCCACTGGTCATTCCCTTCCTCACCGCCTTCGTGCATGACGAACGCGTGGAGCGCGAAGTCGCCAGCATCTTCGACCCCAATAGCGTGCCTGACGGGTATATCGACCATATCGGGGCGGGCCTGACACTGCGACGCAAAACGCTGCGGGCAAACGCGCTGCAACGTGCCAATCTCCTGCCGGAAATCGAAGCATTGACACGGTCCTACGGGCGGATTCAAGTTCCACTGGAAGTCGTACACGGCACGGCCGACACGACCGTTGGCCTGACCATTCACGCCGAACCTCTGGAACGACGTGTTCCCGCCGCCGATCTGACGCGCCTGACCGGAATTGGACATATGCCCCATCACGTTGCGCAAGACGCTGTCGTCGAAGCGATTGATCGGGCGGCGCGGCGCGCCGGATTGCACCACGGCAAGTAAGCCGCCATAGTCATAACCGATACAGGAGAGGCCCATGGATCTGCCATTCGACGGTGCAATCACCAAGTTCTACGAAGAAGACGCGCCCAAAGACATCCGCAACGCCATCAAGCGCGCGGAAAAGGGCGACATCCTCGATCCCGATTATCCACACTCCGAGCGCTTGCCACGCAAGCATTACGAAAAAGACCTTGAGGCGCTGCAAGTCGAACTGGTCAAATTGCAAGCATGGGCCAAGGAAACCGGCGCGCGCATAGCAATTGTTTTCGAAGGTCGGGACGCCGCCGGAAAAGGCGGCACAATCAAACGCTTCCGGGAATATCTTAATCCTCGTGGCGCACGTGTCGTCGCCTTGCCAAAGCCATCTGACACCGAACAAACCCAATGGTATTTCCAACGCTACATAGATCACCTGCCGGCCGGAGGCGAGATCGTGTTTTACGATCGCAGCTGGTACAACCGAGGCGTGGTGGAAAAGGTCTTTGATTTCTGCACTGACGATCAGCGCGAGCATTTCTTTGCCCAGGTCCCGGATTTCGAAAGAATGCTCGTCGACGAAGGCATCCATCTTTTCAAATTCTGGCTCAACGTGGGACGTGCAGAACAACTTCGCCGTTTTCTCAAGCGCGAAGGCAGCCCCCTGAAACAATGGAAGCTAAGCTGGATCGACGTCGAAGGGCTCAAGAAATGGGATGACTACTCGACCGCAATCAAGGAAACCCTCGATCGGTCGCATACCGACCACGCACCGTGGACAGTGATCCGCTCCGACGACAAACGCCGCGCCCGGATCGAAGCAATCCGCCATGTATTGCGCCACATCGAATATACCCGCAAAGATACGAAATCCGTTGGCAAGCCCGATACCGCTGTCTGCGCGGGCCCCGAGATCTGGGATGCCTAAGCGCGGTTATCATCATGGCAATCTAAAGCAGGCGCTTGTCGAGGCCGCCTTGCAACTTATCGAGGCCAAGGGCCCCACCGGGTTCACGCTCTCCGAAGCCGCGAAACAGGCAGGCGTTACCCCTGCCGCCGTCTACCGCCATTTTGCAGGGCGCGACGACCTCATCGCCGAAGCCGCGCGCCAAGGCTACGTCATTTTCGCCGACGTGATGCAATACGCCTATGAGCAAGGCCAACCTTCATCCTTGGCCAGTTTCGAAGCGACCGGACGCGCCTATCTGGCTTTTGCCAGAAAATATCCCGGCCATTACATCGCGATGTTCGAATCCGGTATCTCGGTCAATCGCACCCCGGAACTCGCTCAGATCGCCGCCAAGGCGCGTGCGGTTCTTGAACAAGCGGCCCATGATCTAAGCCAACACATTCCACAGGAAAAGCGCCCCCCGGCGGCAATGTTCAGCGCCCATGTCTGGGCGCTTTCCCACGGCGTGGTGGAACTCTTTGCCCGCAACTCGCCCGGCACTCAATCCCCCTTCCCGCCCGAAGACCTGCTCGAAACCGGCATCGGCATCTACCTGCGTGGCCTCGGCCTCGTCCCCCCCGACGAATAGCCCTTTCTTCTGGCCATAAATATCCCGGGGAGTTTGAGGGGCAGCGCCCCTCAAGGCCTGCGTGGCCCGAACGCAGACCAACCTGCGCGCCAAGGGCGCGCGTCTTAAAAATACCTGACCATTGAAAAGGGCCACCCACCCGGGCGGCCCATTTCCAAACCAATATGCCGTAAGCGTTTAACGCTTGGCTAATTTGTCCGCTTCGTTTTTCGTTTGTATTTAGCATGTTACACAGCACATATACTTAACGTAAATGATATGTAAAACACGCTTAGCGCACTGAACTGAAAGCTGTTAGCTAACTGGAACGTGCTTTTGTCGCCAATGCAACTGCTTTATCCAGCTCGCCTGCTTCTGCAGCTTTTTTGAACGCCTCAAGCACAGCCGCAACGTCTTCAAGCCTGTCCACAAACACAGCGTTGCTCTTGCCGTTAATGTTCAAAATCCTGCTGCCGTATCTGCACTGCACATACCAACCGCCGTCCTGTTCAAAAAACCAACCACGCACGCGCTTGTCGTGCTCAACCCGTGTTCGTTCGCCCGCATCGTTCGTCTGCCAGCGCTTCACCTTCACAGTGTATTCATTGCCAGCAAGCGCCGCCTCAAGCACCCTGCCCTGTTCTTCAATAGCTGTAGCCAGCTTGTCCCGCCGCGCAATAACAGGATCTTTTTGTTGACTACGTTGAACAGTTTTGAGGTTCAGTTTAGCAATATGCGACATAGCAACAGCTCCTTTGTGTCGTTAGCTGTAGCAACGATACGGTCAGAACATAAAAAGAACGATCGAAAATATTCCACCTTTGCGCACAAAGGATAAATAACTGCGAAAGGAACGCAGTTATGCAGCAAAAACGATTGAACTTGACTTGGGAAGCTTGGATGGAGGCTTATGATTGGGACATTTACGCAACGCTTAATTTTAGCAGGCACGATTTACTTGATGGCAACAAAACTGATGCCGCAGCAAAACTATGGCGCAGCTGTCTAAACACGCTGGATCATACACTTTACGGAAAAGCTCGTAGCTGTCAGCGTCGCTTTGATCGTGTCGCTTTTAGACACTTTGGCGACAATGCAACAAACCCGCACATTCATTTGCTTGCAAAATCCCCGATCAACATAAACGAATTTTGTGTAGCTTGGAATGCGATTTGGGCATCTAATTTTGACGCAGCTGCTAGCCCTATTAACAATTCAATTGCTCCATTACTCACGACAAAAGGCGCTTCAGGCTATTCACAACACGAAGAATTTAGGCAGGACATTGGCAGCTTTGACGAAAGGCTCACACATATAAATTTAGGCGATCAGCATCACGTGCGCACGGATGCACTCAAAAAACTGCACGCAAAGGCAACACGAAATAATCTAATTAAGGCACGCTTGGCCCTGCCACAGCACATAGCAACCACACAAAAAAACTTTACGAGGCGAGAAGGCGCGAGAGCAGCGGCAATGCGGCGTTCTTAAACTGATCGTGCAAAATTTGAAAAACAAGGACGTGGGTGGAAATTCCAGCTCACGTCCTCGTTATGTCAAACAACTAAAACAAAACACATTCACTCAAACAGCAACGGTAAATACACAGAGGCATTTGAAAATGACATTACTTGAACAAACATACACGCAATTACGAAACGCACAGCTGGTGCACTGTGCTGAGGCATTTAGCCGTAACTACTTGGGCAAAAACGACAACTGGTATGCGTACCAAAAGCACACTGAACGTGATTTCAGCGTGAGCG
>DATFKJ010000242.1:0-17139 GCA_035268705.1 Roseovarius sp.
GCCCCGAGAAGCGGCGGGCGGATTGCTGAAACAGGCTGCCGTCGCCGATCATCGGGACGAACTGCTTGGGGTAGCTTTTGCGCGACAACGGCCAAAGCCGGGTGCCGGACCCGCCACATAAGAGAACAGGTGTAATGACACCGCCCATGGTATCGCCCTCGTTTCTGCCGTGCAGCCAACCGCGCGGCCGTTTCTTCACCAGCCAAAGTGGCTTCAATCCCTATAGCCACACCCCCACCAATTCAAACCAAAACTCCGTCACGCGCCCCCGCGTGGCCCGCGTGCCACGGCGTGGGGGGTGACAGAGCGGGCAATAGGGCAACACCCTGAATTCATTGCCCTCTTGCGCACAACGTGCCGAAATTCCACCGTAATTCCCTGTGACAAGCGCCCTGCCGCCTGATAGGTCTTACCGCCAGTTGCACTTGTAAGAGGTCCCTCGCCACATGCTGATCGAACCCACCGCGATAGAGGGTGTTTTGATCCTCACACCGCAGCGTCACGGCGATGCCCGCGGTTTCTTCAGCGAAAGCTGGAACCGCAAGCGCCTGCAAGAGGCCGGGATCAATGTTGACTTCGTGCAGGACAACCATTCGCTGTCCGAACGCGAGAACACCCTGCGCGGCTTGCATTTCCAGACCCCGCCGCATGCGCAGGCCAAGCTGGTGCGCTGTGGGCGGGGGCGGTTTCTTGACGTGGCGGTGGATATCCGCCGTGGCTCCCCCACCTACGGGCAGTACGCCAGCGTCGAATTGAGCTTCGAGAACGGCAAGCAGCTTTTCGTGCCGGCCGGCTTCGCCCATGGGTTCGTCACCCGCGAGTCCGAGACCGAGATCCTCTACAAATGCTCGGATTACTATGCGCCCGACTGTGACCGGGCCATTCATTGGGACACATGCGGCATTGACTGGGGCCTGACCGGCGCGCTGATCCTGTCCGACAAAGACAGTGCCGCGCCGGGGCTTGAGGCGATTGACAGCCCCTTCACATGGGAGGGCGGTCCATGAAACTTCTCGTCACCGGCGGCGCGGGGTTCATCGGCTCTGCGGTGGTGCGGCAGGCCATCGGCGCAGGCCACAAGGTGGTGAATCTTGATGCGCTGACCTATGCCGCCTGCCTTGAGAACGTCGCCAGCGTGGCCGACGACCCGAACTATAGCTTCGTGCAGGCCGATATTCGGGATCGCGCCGCGCTGGATCAAGTGTTCGAGCAGTACGCGCCCGATGCTGTGATGCATCTTGCCGCCGAAAGCCATGTCGACCGCTCCATCGACGCGCCCGCCACCTTCATGGAAACCAATGTTCTGGGCAGCTTTCACCTGTTGGAGGCCGCCCGCACCTATTGGACGGCCCAAGGCAAGCCCAGCGGCTTCCGCTTTCACCATATTTCCACCGACGAGGTCTATGGCAGCCTGCCACCCGACCCCGAAGTGCAGTTCACCGAGGCCACTCCCTACGATCCGCGCAGCCCCTATTCGGCCTCCAAGGCCAGTTCCGATCACCTTGTGCGCGCGTGGCACGAAACCTATGGGCTGCCCGTGGTTCTGACCAATTGCTCGAACAACTACGGCCCCTATCACTTTCCCGAAAAGCTGATCCCGGTGGTGATCCTCAACGCCTTGGCGGGCAGCGAGATTCCGGTCTACGGCAAGGGCGAGAATATCCGCGATTGGCTGTTCGTCGAGGACCACGCCGAGGCACTTTTGCTGGTGGTGCAAAAGGGCGCGGTGGGCCGCACCTACAACATCGGCGGCGAGAACGAGGCGCGCAATATTGATCTGGTCGAGATGATTTGCAGTATCCTTGACCGCCTGCGTCCGGCGGCCACCCCCTATGGCGATCTGATCCGTTTTGTCAGCGACCGGCCCGGTCACGACCTGCGCTATGCCATCGACCCCACGCGCATCCGCGAGGAGTTGGGCTGGCGGCCCTCGGTAACACTGGAACAGGGGCTGGAGAAAACCGTGCGATGGTATCTCGACAATGAAGACTGGTGGCGCACCCTGCAATCGCGCGACGGTGTGGGCACCCGGCTGGGCAAGGGCTAGGCCATGATCCTTGTCTTTGGCAAAACCGGGCAAGTCGCCACCGAACTGCAACGTCAGGCAAGCGTGACGGCCCTTGGTCGGGATGATGCCGACCTGAGCGATCCCGACGCCTGTGCCGCGGCCATCGCGGCCCACCGGCCCGATGTCGTCATCAACGCCGCCGCCTACACCGCCGTCGATGCCGCCGAGGAGAACGAAGAGCACGCGACGATCATCAACGCCAAGGCCCCCGGTGCCATGGCCTCCACCTGTGCCGATCTCGGTATCCCATTCGTGCATGTCTCGACCGATTACGTCTTTGACGGCAGCGGAACCAAGCCCTGGCAAGAGACGGACATGACCGCGCCGCTCAATGCCTATGGGCGCAGCAAACTGGCCGGCGAACAGGCGATTTCCCTGTCGGGCGGGCAATGGGCGGTGCTGCGCACCTCATGGGTGTTTTCGGCACATGGCGGGAACTTCGTGAAGTCCATGCTGCGCCTTGCCGAAAGCCGTGATCATTTGACCATCGTTGCCGATCAGGTCGGCGGGCCCACCCCCGCCGCCGATATCGCGGCAACGCTTCTGACCATGGCGCAGGCCATGCAAGGGGGCCAACGCGGCGGGCTTTATCACTATGGCGGGCAGCCGCATGTCAGTTGGGCCGATTTCGCCCGCGCGATCTTTGCCACGGCGGGCCGTTCCGTCACCGTCGAGGACATCCCGACAAGCGGCTACCCCACCCCGGCGCAACGCCCGGCCAATTCACGCCTCGATGGCGCGAAACTCTTGGCCGATTTCGGCATCGCCCCGCCCGACTGGCAAAAGGGGCTGGCGCGGGTGTTGCAAGACCTGGCCTAAAGCGCTTTGCGAAACACTTTATCAGAGCAAAGCTGGTTTTTCGTTCTTGGCGTGGCGCGTTATGAGCCTCTTTTGAAGGTGCCCGGGCGGCACATAGCGGGCTGGCTCGTTGTTTTCAGACCGGCCTTGCAGATCAGGAAACAGTCTCTCGATCTCGGCCCGGCCTTCGGGGGACAGCGCCTTTTGTGCTTCGCTTCCAAGATAAAGACTCTCGGATGGTGCGCCTTCGGCAAGCAGGAGGTGATGATCGTCAAACAGAAGATGGATGTATTCGACCTGAGGGACGTCTTGGTCAACGAATATGCCGGGCAGGGCGGTCAGTTTGATCGCCGAGATCAGCACTTCGTGCCTGCCGAACATCCGCTCTGCCACCCTTGAGGAGACCAGCATCCTGTGTTGGCGTGAAACGAGAAGATCACGCTTGGGCAAATTCTGCCCCAACGCCCCGGCAAGGATACGCACGGGCCTAAGGCCTGCGTTGCGCGACATTTCGCGTTGGTCGAGGCGGCGGCGTCCGATCCAGCGGATTGGCTTGGACCCCCAATCAGCGGTCGTCACGCTGTCACCGACACGCAGCGTGCCGATATCAACATGGCCTTTGGGCGTGTGGATGCGTGTTCCGGCCGTGAAGCAGGGAATGAGCCCATCCTCAAACGCCACGATGCCGACAGTCTCGTTTATGTGGTTCGTTTCGGTATCGTTCGACTGTTCTTCTTCGATAAAGACGCCGACGTCGCTGCCCGACTGGCTATCAATGACAACGGTTGCCGTATCGCCGCCATTGATCGTCTGCGTTTCGGCCAGCACGACGCCGTCGGTGAACGTGTCGCCAAGGCCCAGAACATCGGTGTTGTCGTCAACGCCGCCATGGGTGTCTGCCGTGCCCGAGGCTGCATCCCCACCCGGCTCGATCGCGATCCATCCGACCGTTTCAGAGGCGTGGACGCCATCTTGGGCCTCTTCTTCCTGCAATGTCAGGTCAAAACCCGATGCCGTGATATTGTCGGGGTCACTGTCAACGGTAGTTGTATCGTTTTCCGACATCACGGATGTCAGGACAACAGGCGGGTCCGTGAACCCGCCATTGAAAGAAACGCTGCTGCCGGTGTTTTGCCCGCTGCTGGAGGTATCGTTTGTACCGGCCTCGATAACGCGCCCGTCCGGTAGGGTATGGACACCCTCTTCGACCGCGAGCCAGTTTATCGTCTCGGTCGCCCCATGGGGGCCGTCATGATACTCCCACTCTTCGATTATGAAGGTGAAAGACGTGGTGTCGCCGTTCGCGTCGACCGTCTGATCCGTGACGCGCAGGATGAACTGGTTACCGCCATTGTTCGTCGCGCTGAGCGCAAAGACGGGATCGGTCAGTGGTTCGGTCAGATTGACCGTTATCGGCTGATTCTCCGTTGGAGAATTCGTCGTTACGCTGCCTGCCTCACCAATCGCCATGCGCCTGTCACTTCCGTTACCTGATACTCTTCACTTCCGGGGCTTGCGCTGCATTGCCTGCAATTTAAACAATAATTGAGGCAAGTTTGAGGCTTTGTTTCGAAAACCCACCTCAGTGAATTGCATTCTTGATGACGGTTGATGCGTTCATCGCGCGCTCGGCATGGCGGTTTTTGTGGTCAACCCGTTCCTTGGCGTGCGAAGCGGCGAGAAATCGACCTTTGAGCACTCGATGGTTTCGATCGCCGGTCGGTACGCGCCGCATGCAACGCGAATGGCGGCTTTCAAAAACGCGCCCAAACCTTGCTGCCTTGCCTCCTGCGCAAAGCGGCCGCTCGCTCCATCGTCTGATCGACGCAGGATACATCACAGGCAGACCCGGACCCTTTTGTCAGGGGGCGGACACCGGCGCCTAATCCGGCCGTGTGGCTTTCATCGCCTCGCGCTCGGCAAAGACCGCGAACCAATCATCCAGCGCGTCGTTGCCCTTGCGCCAGTTGCGCTCACCAAGACGAAAATCCAGATAACCCAAGGCACAGCCTACGGCGATCTGCCCGGCATCCAGCGGCCCGCTCAGGTGACTCATCCAGCGCGCGTTCAGCGCGGCAACCGCCCGCTCGACCTTGCCCCATTGCGCGTCGCACCATCCGTCATACACCTTTTCCGGCGGGCGGAAACGATGCTCATAGACGATCGAAATGGCCGCCTCCATGATCGCATCCGCCGTGGCTTCAAGCGTCAGCACCTCCCAAAGCCGCGCTTGCGGATACAGCCCCGCCTGCGCGCGATCATCCAGATACCGGCAAATCACCCGGCTGTCATAGATCGACGGCCCCTCATCGCGGATCAGCGCCGGGATCTTGCCCAAGGGGTTGGCGGCGACCACCTCGGCCGGGCTGTCAAAGGGCGAGGTGGCCACCGTGACGATCTCGACCTCCTCCAGAAGGCCGGTTTCGTGCAAGAGAACATGCACCTTGCGCACGAAGGGCGAGGCGGCGGCAAAGACAAGTTTCATCGGGGATACCTCCTTGGTCCGCCGACACGCTAGACCGCGGCAGGGGGGCTGGCAAGATCACTTCAGAAACTGAAGAAATCACCAAGATTTTCGATGATCGCGACCAAAAGCACCATGCCCGCCACCAGAAGCGCGACCCACCACAGGAATTGGAACACGATCGCGCCGAGACCAAGACAGGCCCCATAGGTCGCAAAGCGCCAATTCTCGCGCTTGACCCCCGAAACCACCGCCAAGATCACGGCGAGAACCCCGAAAACGGGGGCAATCATCGCCAAGTAGACGACAACGGGCGTTGCCTGCACCTCGGGTTCGGGCTTGGGCAGGCCAAGGAAGGTGCGCCATGCGGCACGCTTCATCTCGCCGGCGATCTCACCCACACGTTCCCCGGCCGAGGGGCTGGGCTCCATCGAGGGGGCGACGATCTGGGCAAAGACAAGAACCATCGCCAGACCACCCACCAAGATGGCCCAAAATCCCACGTTCCTGAACGGGCTTGGGTCGGCCAAGGCGGCGGCGGGTGTATTGGCGTTCGGTTCCATGCCTTGGGGATTACCCGCGAAATTGGACAGAACTGGTGCCTCAAAAAGGCTTTTGCGTGACACTGCGGCTAGCTGCCATAGACCATGCCCCAGCGTTCGATCAGCTTTTGCTGTAGCTGCTTGGCCCGCGTGTTCCAACTGCGCGCGCCCGGCGGGCGTTCGGTCACGCTTGAATCAATCCTTGCGCGCCGCCCGGTGTCGGCGGTGAAGATCGCGAAGGCCAGTTCGGTGCCATCCGGCGCCGTCATGTAACCCGCCAGCGAGGAGACGAAATAAAGCGTCCCCGTCTTGGCCTGTACCTTGACCGGGTGATTGCGGTTCACCCTGCCATTGCCGTCGCGCAGGTCGATGTCCTTGAGGATTGGCCGCAAGGCGCGGGTGCGATGCACCTTGCGCAAGGCCTGCGCCATGGCCCGCGCCGACAGGCGCGAGGCCTCGCCAAGCCCCGAGTGATCGACCAGTTTCGCCCCGCTCATGCCCAACTCGCTTCTGGCCCAGCGGCTCATCTCGCGCGCCGAACCATCCAGCGATTGCGCCCGGCCCTTGCGTGCGCGGGTGGCCATCATCCCCACCAGTTCCGCCGTGATGTTGGTGGAATACTTCAGCATCCCGCGCAGCACATCGCGCAAGGGCGCGCTTTGATGCGTCACCAAGGCCTTGCCCTTCGGCGTCTGGCGCAATTCACCGCCATCTTTCAGAGTGATCCCCTGCGACCGGGCAAAGACGGTAAAGACCTCACCGGCATAGGCCGCGGGTTTGCGCACCGGAAGCCAGCGCGCCCCGCGCCCGCCCAGCGCGCCGCGTGCCACGGTCCAACTGTCGTGGTCGCCACGGTCCTTGTAGGTATAGACCGGCGATGAGCGTGTCGAAATCACCATCCGCGCCACCCGCACCTCGGGGCGGTAGCGTTTCGATCTCGCGTCCATCGTCACCTGATAGCCGTCTCCGCCACGCCGCCATTCAAAATGCACACGGTTGTAATTCAGGTTCAGCCCCGAAATCGACGGGTTGTACCCCACATGCGCTGGTTGCCCCGCGTCGATCACCTTTTCGAACGGCAGCGCGCCGCCCCATGTGCGGAATTGCCCGCGCACTTCGCGCACGCCCTTTGCCTTCAGGGCCGACGCCATACCGGCAAGCGCATCTGTGTCGAGCGTCGGGTCGCCGCCCCCGGCAAGGATCAGGTCGCCCTTGAGAACGCCCCCCTCGACCGGGCCGGTGGCAATCAGTTGCGTTTTGAACCGATAGCCCGCGCCCAAGGCATCCAAGGCATAAAGCGCGGTCACCGCCTTGGTCACACTGGCGGGCGGCTGGCCATCGCGTGCCTCGCGCTCTTCCAGCGTCAGGCCGGTTTTCACATCCACGACCGAAAAGGACACCTCGCCACCAAGCTGCGCCTCTGCAATCAGGCGCTCGGCCCCGGGTGCCGCCCTTTGACTGAAGCCCTCGGGGCGCGTTTCGGGGCGCAAGGAAACCGCAGGGGCATTGGCGCAGGCCGCAGCGCCGAACACCGACAATCCCGAGGATAAAAAAGCACGTCTGGAAAACAGCGTCATCATAGCGCCAGTTAACCGCAGGTCCGGGTCGCAGACAATCCACTGATTGCGCTTTTGATTAAGCTTTTTCGCTTTGCATCCATGCCCCCCGCGCCCGCAGCCGGGTCGAGGAGATATCCAGCATCGGCACATTCACGAAGGCCCAGGCCGGCGGAGTCGCCCGACCCAGCATCACCGCCCGTTTGCCACGGAGCCGGGCATGGCCATAAACCTGCGCCGCTTTCGACATGCGCGCCGAAATCCTTTGCCCCGGCCGCGCAAGCACACCCACCGGCACCCGGCCCATGATGTCGCGCCAATCCTGCCATTGGTCGAACTGCGCAAGGTTGTCGGCCCCCATCAGCCAGACAAAACGCACCCCGGGATGGCGCGCCTGTAGCGCGCGCAGGGTTTGGGCGGTATATCGCGTGCCCAGATGCGCCTCGATATCGCTGACCGTGATGCGCGGATGCGTGACCAGATCACGACACGCGGCCATGCGCGACTCCAGCGGCGCGGGGCCATGCTCCTTCAAAGGATTGCCGGGGCTGACCAGCCACCACACCCGATCAAGACCAAACCGGCGCAGCGCCTCACGGCTGATATGCACATGCCCTGCATGCGGCGGGTCGAACGACCCCCCCAAAAGCCCGATCACCTGCCCGGCCCGCGCCTTTGGCATGCCCAACCGCATCTGCCGCATCCTCCCATGCTTACCCGAGGCCAGAAGACCATCGTCGTCAACCCGTTTGCCATAGTCGAAGTCACTCACAAGGTTCAATCATTTCAATTCTAATGATTTCGCGACCCGGCGCCGCGCTCTTGGCTACCGGATGTTAACGCGCGCTATCGCACCTTGCCCGCAAAACAGATGAATGCAACAGGCGGCCCCGGTGACATATGAGCGGACCAAAACAGGCAAATCACCCCATGACCTGACGGGTTGGGCCAATGCACAAGCGATCTTTGGCCTTGTGCTTGATCACACGCGCGACGCCATCATCGTGCAGGATATCGAAGGCCACGTCGAATGGATCAACCCGGCGGCCGAGGCGATGTTCGGTTGGTCGCTGGATGACGTGCGCGGTTACAAACCCCATGGCTTTATCCTGCCCACGGGTCTGCGCCCCTCGCCCGAGCGGCTCAAGGCTTTCCGCTATGATCTCAACAGCAAACTTTTCGATCGCTATCACCTTGCCGAACACCAACGCCGCGATGGCTCACGCTTCTGGAACCAACAGAACTTCTCGGCCATCGACCTTGGTCAAAAGGACGGCCAGAAAAAGATCGTCATCACCTGCCGCGATGTCACCGATCAGGTCACCACCGAGGCCGAGTTGCGCCGCGTGCAGGTCGATCTGCAACATGCCGCCTATCACGACGATCTGACCGGGCTGGCCAACCGAAAGCGCCTGACCGAATACCTCGCCTCGGACATGGTCGACGGCCATATCCGACGCCAGGAAATCGGCGTGCTTCAAGTCGACATCGACAAGTTCAAGGAAATCAACGACACCTTGGGCCACGCTGCGGGCGACGTCACGCTTGTGCATGTCGCGCAGGCCCTGCGCGCGGCCTGCGGGCGGCACGATCTGGTCTGTCGGACGGGCGGTGACGAGTTCTTGCTTGTCGGGCTCAAGACCGCAAGCCAAGACGCCCTGATGGCGCGGGCCGAATTGCTTTTGCGGGAAATCGCCAAGCCCCTTCCATGGAGGGACCAGACCATTCGCATCGGCGCCTCCATCGGGGCCAGCCTTTGCACCACCGGGCGCTGCACCGGCGAGGCGCTGATTCAACAGGCCGATCAGGCGCTTTACGCCGCCAAGAACCGCGGGCGCGGCCGCGTGGTGTTCTACACCGAACATCTGGGCCGCGTGCAAAAGGCGCAACAACAACTGGCCCGTGACCTCAAGAAAGCCGTCGCCGAGGACCAGTTCGAGGTTTACCTGCAACCGCAGCTTCTTTTGCCCACGAACCGGATCACCGGGTGCGAGGCGCTGTTGCGCTGGAACCACCCGACACGCGGGCAACTGGCCCCCGGCGCCTTCCTTGAAACCGCCCGCAAGACCGGCCTGATGGCCGAGATCGACTATACCTCGATGAACCTGTCGCTCGATGCCCTCGTGGCCCTGCGCGAAAACGGGTTTCCCGATATGTGCATGTCGATCAATGTCTCCTGCGCCATTCTTGCCGACAACAATTACCCCGGCCTGCTGGATTGGGCGTTGCAATCGCGTGGCCTGCCCGCCTCCTCGGTCTGCGTCGAGATCTTGGAAACCACCATCCTCGAAGGCGGCGACCTGGACGTGGTGACCGCCGTCGACCGCCTCAAACGGCTTGGCGTGCGCGTGGCGCTGGATGATTTCGGCACCGGCTATGCGGGGCTGGCGCATATGTCGGCCTTCGATATCGACGCGATCAAGCTGGATCGTTCGATGATCGGGCGGCTGGAACATGACCCGCGCAACCGCGTCATCATCCGCTCCATCATCCGGCTTTGCGCGCTTCTCAACATGAAGGTCATCGCCGAGGGTGTCGAAACCCAAGCTCAACTCGACATCCTGCGCCGCGCCAAATGCCCGCTGATCCAAGGCTTTGGCCTTGCCCGCCCCATGCCAATCGACGCCATGATCGACTGGCTCCGCCTCAACACGCCCCTCGACGCCCCGGTGATCTTCGACACGCCACAGGCCCCGCGAAAACAGGGCTAACCGCCCATTGCTACGCCCTGCCCGCACGGTTATATCGCCAAAGACCCAAGTCTTTCCTCGCAGGAGCGGTATAAAATGGCAGCCTATCAATACGTCTATCACATGCAGGGTGTCTCCAAGACCTACCCCGGCGGCAAGAAATGCTTCGAGAACATCCACCTCAGCTTCCTGCCCGGTGTGAAGATCGGCGTCGTCGGCCCCAACGGCGCCGGTAAATCCACCCTGATGAAAATCATGGCCGGACTCGACACCGAATTTACCGGTGAGGCATGGGCCGCCGAAGGCGCCAAGGTGGGCTACCTGCCGCAAGAACCGCACCTCGACCCCGCGCTGACCGTCCGCGAAAACGTGATGCTGGGCGTGGCCGAGAAGAAGGCCAAGCTGGATCGGTTCAACGAACTGGCAATGAACTACTCCGATGAAACCGCCGATGAAATGGCCGCCCTGCAAGATGAGATCGACAGCCAGAACCTCTGGGATCTCGACGCGCAAATCGACGTGTCGATGGAGGCCCTGCGCTGCCCGCCGGACGACGCCGATGTCACCACCCTGTCTGGCGGTGAAAAGCGCCGCGTGGCGCTTTGCAAACTGCTGCTCGAAGCGCCCGAGATGCTGCTGCTCGATGAGCCGACCAACCACCTTGACGCCGAAACGATCGCATGGCTGCAACAGCACCTGATCGACTACAAGGGCACCATCCTGATCGTCACCCACGACCGGTATTTCCTCGACGACATCACCGGCTGGATTCTTGAGTTGGACCGCGGCCGCGGCATCCCCTACGAGGGCAACTATTCAAGCTGGCTGGAACAAAAGGCCAAGCGGCTGGAGCAAGAGGCGCGCGAGGATAAATCGCGTCAGAAAACCCTTGAGCGGGAACTGGAATGGATGCGCCAAGGCCAAAAGGCCCGGCAGGCCAAATCCAAGGCCCGGATCAACGCCTATAACGATCTTGCCAACCAGTCCGAGCGCGAAAAACTCGCCCGCGCCCAGATCGTCATTCCCAACGGCCCGCGCCTCGGCCAAAAGGTGATCGAGGTCGAAGGCCTGAAAAAGCACATGGGCGACAAGCTGTTGGTCGAAGACCTGACATTCTCGCTGCCGCCCGGTGGCATCGTCGGCGTGATCGGCCCCAACGGCGCGGGGAAATCCACGCTCTTCAAGGTGCTGACAGGCCAAGAACAGCCCGACGAAGGCACCGTGGAATACGGCGATACGGTGGATCTGTCCTACGTCGATCAATCCCGCGATGACCTCAAGGATAATGAAACCGTCTGGGAGGCAATCACCGGCGGCGCCGAGATCATCCAACTGGGCGACGCCCAGATGAACTCCCGCGCCTATTGCTCGGCCTTCAACTTCAAGGGCGGTGACCAACAAAAGAAGGTCTCGCTTCTCTCGGGCGGCGAACGCAACCGCGTCCACATGGCCCGGCTTTTGAAATCCGGCGGCAACGTCCTTTTGTTGGACGAACCGACCAACGATCTGGACGTCGAAACCCTCCGCGCCTTGGAAGATGCGCTGGTCGATTTCGCCGGCTGCGCCGTGGTCATCTCCCACGACCGTTTCTTTTTGGACCGCATCTGCACCCACATCTTGGCCTTCGAAGGCGAGGCCCACGTCGAATGGTTCGAAGGCAACTTCGAGGACTACGAAGAAGATAAGAAGAGACGTTTGGGGCCGGATGCGCTAGAACCAAAGCGGATCAAGCATAAGAAATTTGCGCGGTGAGGCAGTTGGAATTCTCTATTTTTACCCTTAGGCTGATCTACCAGATGCAATGAACTATCTCAGTCTGTACCGTACGCTTCGATTTCCCCCGCATCGACGCGGCGCAACACGCTAACGAGCACTCCGTCTTAGCTTTGCAATGAGGCTGTAATGATAAACGAAATGAGAAACGGAGACGCCTACATCTCCGTCGATGTGGAAACAGACGGGCCGATTCCCGGACCGTACTCAATGCTGTCGCTAGGAATGGCATATTGCGGTCGATTCAATGGGCGTTCTATGGAACTTACACCAGTTCCTGAGCACACATTTTATATTGAATTGCAGCCTATCAGTTCAGAGTTTGAATACGAAGCCCTACATGTAAATGGGTTGGATCGTAAGAGACTAGTACGCGAAGGCGTCGAACCCTCAGTAGCAATGGAACGCGCGAGCGCTTGGATAGACGACGTTTGTGGCGACAACCGACCTATCTTTGTTGCTTATCCAGCGTCATTCGACTGGCTTTGGACACACTGGTATTTCACAAGGTTTACCAAGCTGGGATCACCCTTTGGTCATTCGGGTTGTTTCGATTTAAAAACTGCAGTAGCCGTACGGGGCCGCATACCGATTTCACGCGCATCTAAATCGCAGCTTCCCCCGAGTCTGCAGTCTGAACTGCCACACACACACAACGCTCTAGAAGATGCACTTGAGCAAGCAAACATTTTTTTCAAATTGATGGCATGGGACGATGGCAGACCAAATATCTTCCAGAAGAGAGCTTTCATCGCGCACTCGCACAAAAGCAAACGACATCTTAAAGAAGAGCATTGAGTCTTGGGATGGCGGCAAAGATTTAGATCAACGCGTTTGCGTCTATACAACTGGCAGCTTTGGACGCGACGATGCATCGAGATTTAGCGATCTTGATGTGTTCATTGTGTCAGAAGAAGAAAACGTCACACAAAACAGACTGCTAACGGGTTTGGAAGAAATTGAACTCTTGGCTTCTATTGTTCATACAAATCGAGAACTAAGCCTTCCCGATATTGATGCTGATGGCGGCTTTTTGAAAGTCCATCAATTGAGCGACTATTTGGTAGGTTTGGGGAAACCGTCAGACGATGCAAACAACACGTTTACCGGTCGCCTTCTTCTGCTCCTAGAAAGCAAGCCCTTGTTTGGACATGAGGTCTTCGAAAAAGTAAGGCGCGAGTGTGTAGATCGATACTGGAACGATTACGCGGACCACTCGGATAGCTTTCTACCTGCATTTCTCATAAACGACATATTGCGGTTTTGGCGGACACTATGCGTAAATTATGAGGCGGGTTCGCCGAAAGATCCTGAAAAACGACGCGCAAAGAATTACAAACTTAAGCACAGCCGTCTTCTAACATGCTTTTCGGCGATTGTGGGCCTACAAGCCCAATACCAAAAGGAAAGTACAATCACGCCAGAAACAGCCATCGAAACTCTGTCCCTAACGCCGCTCGAACGATTGGAACACGCCAAACCAGCTATGCATGTAAGCCTGCACGACAAGATTGGCGAACTGTTTAACCTGTATGAGAGGTTTCTTGTTGAAACTGACTGCTCAAAACAAGAACTGTACGAGAAAATGAGAGACCCCGGCTATTACAAGGAATCGCTAGAAAATGCTCGGGTTTTTGGTGACACAATGTTCAGCTTGCTGGAAGGCATGTCGATGATTGAAACTGACGTTAAGGCCAAACGCTTCTTTCGCTACTTAACCGTTTAGCAACACACCCAATTCTGGCGATCGCGCGGCGGGCCTGCGGCCCTTGATTCCGCGCGGGGGCTTTACGCCTCCGGTATCTCGTCAATCTCCGGCGGGGTTTTTGTATCCTCCCCCTCCTCAACCTCAACCTTCTCGCCCCAGCCCAGCCGCTCTTTCAGCTTGGCCTCCAGCTCCACCTCCCCGGCGATCTTCATCTGCGCCCATGTCGCCAGCAACCGATTGATCCGCGCGTGGTACCCTTTGCCCATCGCCCGATAAAACCGGGCGACCGAGCGGTCCAAGTAAAGCGTCACCTTCTCTTTCGGTTCCTCCACGTCCACATCCGCCTCCAGCGTGTGCCACGCCTCGGGCACCTCCAGCGCGATGGTCGAGGGGATCCATGTTTCCTGCGACAGGAACACGAGGTTCTTCATCAGCCCCTCACGGGCCAGCTTTTCATTCTTGGTCATCCGGGCCATCGGCGCCCCTCCTTTTGCAGCACGCCACAACCCTCGCTAAACAGGGTTAACACCACCTAAGCAGGGCGCGCGCAGGCACCGACGCAATACCGACGTTTTACCGACGCGATACAGACACCGCTTTTCGCCCCCCGCCGAAGGGCTTATGAACACCCCATGAGACAGGTCGATCTGGTCATTCTGGGCGCAGGCCCCGCAGGCAGTGCTGCCGCCGTCACCGCACGGCGCGCGGGGCTGTCCGTCGCCCTGATCGACAAGGCGCGCTTTCCCCGCGACAAGCTTTGCGGCGGGTTGGTCACGGGCCGCTGCGCCGCCCATCTGGCGCGGATTTTCGGGCAAGAGATCACCGAGGACCTCTTCGACACCCGCCGGAATTTCGAATTTTTCATGCAAGGTCAAACCCTTGGCAGGCTTGACGATGTCCCGCCCCTGCACCTGACCATGCGCCATGCCTTTGACGCGCGGCTGTTGGGCCATGCGCTGGCGGCAGGGGCCGAGGATCATACCGGCCAAAGGGTCAGCGCGCTGGAACTGGCCCAAAACCGGGTGACACTGGATAGCGGCCTGACCCTCGCCTTCAAAGTGCTGATCGGCGCCGACGGCGTGCAAAGCCCTGTCGCAAAAGACCTTTTTGGCCGCGCCTTCGATCCCGACCGCGTCGGCTTCGCCCTTGAAATCGAGGCCCCGGCCCAAGCCCCCTCAGCGCAATCCCCCATCAGAATCGATTTCGCCGCCGCCCGCTGGGGCTATGGCTGGTCCTTCCCGAAACGTGGCTCAACCACCGTGGGTCTTGGCGGGTTGCACGCTCCCAACCCGGATATGCAGGCCCACCTTGCCGCCTACCTCGACCTGCTGAACACCGGCCATGACGCCAAGGTAAAGGGGCATTTCCTACCCTTCGGCGAGGCGAAATCGCGCCCCGGACGCGCCAATATCCTGTTGGCGGGCGATGCCGCGGGCCTTGTCGATCCGATCACCGGCGAGGGCATCGGTCATGCGATCCACTCGGGCGAACTGGCCGCGCTTTCCGCGACCCGCGCAATCCAGAAAAATGCGCCAGATCAGGCCTTTAGCCACTACCGCCGCACAATCCGACCAATTCGGCACGCCGTCGGGCAGGCCCGGCTTTTGCGTCCATTGATCTTCACCCCGCGCCTGCAACCCTTCTTCGCAAGGACCTTCAAGACGTCTCGCAGCCTCAAGCGCGAGTATATGCACCTGCTTTCGGGCGAGGCGGAGTATCCCGAACTACTCCTGCGGGTGCTGGCGCGCCTTCCGGCGGCGTCGTTACGCAACATCCGCCGCAAAAATCCCTGAAACCAATCACTTGGTTTTGATTTTTCCCACCGGCGATGGCAGCATAGGTTGACCGTGCAACAAGGGGAACGCACCAATGATCAAACGCCGCCACTTCATGGCCACCGGCATGGCCGCCCTCGCCGCACCCGCGATCATCCCGGGCGCCACCCATGCCTTCGAGGTCGCCGATAAATTCAAACCCACCAAGGTCCGCGTCCGCGCCCCCTATGAGCCGGGGCAGTTGCTGATCCTGCCAAGGGCGCATTTCCTGTATTTCCTGACGGGCGAGCAAGAGGCCCTGCGCTATGGCGTGGGCGTCGGCAAGGCGGGCCTGCAATTTACCGGCACCGCCACCATCGACGTCAAGAAAAAGTGGCCCACTTGGCGCCCCACGAACGAGATGATCGAACGTGAGCCCAATACCTATGCCAAGTTCAAGGACAACGATTACGTGCAGCCCGGCGGCCCCGGCAACCCGCTTGGCGCGCGGGCGCTTTACCTGTTCCAGAACGGGCGGGATACCTATTTCCGCATCCACGGCACGACAGCGCCCCGGTCCATCGGGCGCTCGGTCTCGAATGGCTGTATCCGCATGTTGAACGCGCATGTGAAAGACCTTTACGAGCGCGTGCCATTGGGCACCACGGTCACGGTTCTCTAAGCTCATGCATGCATAAAGCGCTTTCAGGGATCAATGAAACCTGTGGGCGCACAATCGCGTCCGAGCCGAAAGCGAGAGGCAGCGAATGCGCCCTCATTCAAGCCTGAAAACGCTATAAGCCCTTTGCACGCCCGTTTTTAATTGGGCGTGCGCCCGCCATGCCGAATCCTTGAAATCGTTTCGGGGATGTCCCATATTTGACTCTGCGACGTTACCTCTATCGACCATCTGCTCCTCTAACGGCCAGTCACTCGATCTAGCACTGACTGCGCCGGGCTGCCGCACTACCGCGGGCAGCATAAGACAAAAGGAGACTGACGGATGGCTTCAGGTACCGTCAAATGGTTCAACACCACCAAAGGCTACGGCTTCATCGCGCCCGAAGGCGGCGGCAAGGACGTTTTCGTTCACATTTCCGCTGTTGAGCGCGCCGGTCTGACCGGTCTGGCCGACAACCAGAAAGTGACCTTCGACATCGAAGCGGGCCGCGATGGCCGCGAAGCGGCGTCGAACATCGCTCTGGCCTAAGCGGCCTTTATTGTGAATGATTTTGCAGGGCCCCAAGCGGGCCCTGTTTGCGTTTTGGGCACGCTCCTCGGATTCGACTGAACAGGAAGCGACATAGGTGCCAAGCCCGTTCGAACGGGCTTGGACAACGCGGTTTCGAAACCGCGTAAAAAGCGCCCTCCAAGGCGCTTGCGTCAAGCCGTTTCGAAACGGCTTGATCGCCTGTCCGGTAACAAACCCTAAAGCGTTCCGCCTTTACCCTGAGACATCAGCGAAAGGCAGAAGGCGTGCAACAAGTGAGCGGAGCACTGCATTTCGCGAAAATCTGCACCTCAGTTTTTTCGCGAAACGCTTTAGGTTCCCGGCTCATCCACCCGGTCTATCAATGCCAGAGCCTTGGGCCCCAAGCCTTCGACGATCTTCCGCACCCCCTCGGCATTGGGGTGAATGCCATCGGCCTGAAAATAGTCGCGCGCCTCTGCGGGGTCTGACGTTCCCAACCCGGCAAAGAAACTTTCGGCATAAAGCGTGCCATAGTCTTCGGCCAGTTCAGGATACAGGCTGTCGAAATCCTGCTTGTACTCCGGCCCATAATTG
>DATFKJ010000243.1:0-6652 GCA_035268705.1 Roseovarius sp.
GAGGCGGACGGCAAAGCGCGGCGGCGGTTTTGCGGGCGAGATGGGTTCGGGCACGGCGCCCATGGCCTGATCGAGCCGCAGGGTGAGTTCCGGGCCGAAGCGACGCGCCAGCGGCGCGCGGGGCTGGCCCAGAAGATCGCCGATACAGCGCAGGCCGAGGCGGCCAAGCCCTTGGGTGATCTCGGGCGGCAGGCGGAGGGCGGCGACGGGCAAGGGGGCAAGCGCGCTGTGCGCCTGTCCCGGTGGGGCGATGCGCGGGGTGGTGGGGCCAGTGGGACGTCTCGGGGCCACGCGCCGCTTTGCCGCGCGGGAGCGGGTGGCGCGGGCCTCTTGATCTATCGCGTCGCCGCTGCGCTGGGCATTGGGCGTGGCATCGCCGTAGCGGGCCAACGCCCAAGCCGCGCCGGGGGTGTCGGCCAGCCCGCAGCGCGTGGTCAGGCCCAGATCGGCGGCCTGTTGGGTGAGGGTTTCGGCCATCGCCTCCTCGCCGCCGAAAAGATGCGCGCAGCCGGTGATATCGAGCATCAGCGCATCGGGGATTTGCGCCGCGACCCAAGGGGAAAACCCTTCGGCCCAGCGGGCAAGCGCGGTAAGAAATCCGGCCTCGGCGCGGGGATGGCGCGCGTGCGTGACCAGTTGCGCCGAGATGGCATGGGCATCGCGCAGCGGTTGGCCGGGGTAAAGGCCGATCTGTGCCGCCATCGGCGAGACGGAACTGAGCCGTTGCGCCTGCCCGTCGTCATCGGCCACGGCAAAGGGCATCTCGGCCAGATCGGGGCGATGACGCAACAGGCGTTCGGCCCCGAGGTGGGGAAACCACGCGGAAAGGATACGACGGGCGGGCATGGGCAGCTTTTAAATGTTCGCTATGTGTTCCAATTTAGACCCGTGCCTATGCGGTGTCGAGTCTCTGGGTGTCTTTGCGATCAGCTGCACCAGATCCGCAGGATGTCGCCCCCGGCGTCCAGTTCCACGTTCACCCGGTCCGGTCGGTAATCCATCGTCATGGCGGAGCCGGGTGGCAGGATACGCATGGGGGCCGTGATGTTTTCACCTTCGAGCGTCTTGCGCGGTTGGCCCAGCAGATGTTGCAGGTCAGATGCGCCACAGGCATCAGGGCCGGGCATGGCGGGGGGTGTTGCGATTGGCGTTTTCGCCGCGCATCCGGCCAGACCCACAACCAAACACCCAACACTCAAAACAGCACGCATGACCAGTCCTTTCACTCCCCTCAGCACTTTGAAGGGTCGGGCATTCGTCGGCCCTGCACAAGCAGGTGTCGCACATTGTATTGAAACCCTGCGACATTTCGCCCAAAGTCGGGAGCAAATCATATTCGGGAGGACAGATTTATGCGCACCACAGCCGCCGTTGCTGTCGAAGCGGGCAAGCCGCTTGAGATCATGGAAGTGAACCTGGACGGCCCCAAGGCCGGTGAGGTTCTGGTGGAGGTCAAGGCCACGGGCCTGTGCCACACCGACGATTTCACCCTGTCGGGCGCGGATCCCGAGGGGCTTTTCCCGGCGATCCTTGGCCATGAGGGCGCGGGCGTTGTCGTGGAAGTCGGTCCCGGTGTGACCTCGCTGGAAGTGGGTGACCATGTGATCCCGCTTTACACGCCGGAGTGCCGGGAGTGCGAATACTGCCTCAACCCGAAAACCAACCTGTGCCAATCGGTCCGCGCGACCCAAGGTCAAGGCCTGATGCCCGATGGCACCAGCCGTTTTTCGATGCTCGATGGCACGCCGATCTTGCATTACATGGGCTGTTCGACCTTCGCCAATCACACGGTGCTGCCGGAAATCGCGTTGGCCAAGGTGCGCAAGGACGCGCCCTTTGACAAGATTTGCTATATCGGCTGTGGCGTGACCACCGGCATCGGCGCGGTGATCAACACCGCCAAGGTCGAAATCGGCTCAACCGCGATTGTTTTCGGTCTGGGCGGTATCGGCCTCAACGTCATTCAGGGCCTGCGCCTTGCGGGGGCGGATCAGATCGTGGGGGTTGACCTCAACCCCGGCAAGAAGCCGATGGCCGAGAAATTCGGCATGACCCATTTCGTGAACCCCGAGGAGGTGGATGGCGATCTGGTGGCGCATCTGGTGGAGCTGACCGGCGGCGGCGGTGATTACACCTTTGACGCCACCGGCAACGTGGGCGTTATGCGCACGGCTCTGGAATCGGCGCATAAAGGCTGGGGCGAAAGTGTGATCATCGGCGTGGCCCCGGCAGGTGCCGAGATTTCGACGCGGCCCTTCCAACTGGTCACGGGCCGGGTTTGGAAAGGCACGGCCTTTGGTGGCGCGCGGGGCCGGACGGACGTGCCGAAGATTGTTGACTGGTACATGGACGGCAAGATCGAGATCGACCCGATGATCACCCACACCATGGGCCTTGAGGATATCAACAAGGGCTTCGACATGATGCACGCGGGTGAATCGATCCGCTCGGTCGTGGTGTACTGAGCCCTTTGAGGTCAAGTATTCGAGGGCGCGTCCGGAGTGACTCGGGCGCGCCTTTTCTTTGCCGCACACGGGATTGTGCAGGCTCGCACCTTGCGCACTGGTGTGCTTCGGTTACCTCTTGGGCAACTGAGAAATGACAGGAGCGCGCAATGAGTGATGATGCATATACCCCGCCGAAGGTGTGGCAATGGCACGAGCCCTCGGGGGGGCAGTTTGCCTCGATCAACCGTCCGGTCTCGGGGGCGACTCATGAGGCAGACTTGCCGGTGGGCGAGCATCCGTTTCAACTTTATTCCATGGGCACGCCCAACGGGGTGAAAGTGACCGTGATGTTCGAGGAGCTTCTGGCGGCCGGGTATGACGCGGAATATGACGCGTGGTTGATCCGCATCACCAAGGGGGACCAATTCGGCAGCGGGTTCGTGGACGTGAACCCTAACTCCAAGATCCCGGCCATGGTGGACCATAGCGGCGATGCCCCGGTGCGGGTATTTGAATCCGGCTCGATCCTGCTGCATCTGGCCGAGAAATTCGGGGCGTTTCTGCCGGCCAGTGGCGCGGCGCGGACCGAGGTCATGAACTGGCTTTTCTGGCAGATGGGCAGCGCGCCTTATTTGGGCGGTGGCTTTGGGCATTTCTATCACTACGCGCCGGAGAAATGGCAGTATCCGATTGATCGGTTCACCATGGAAGTGAAGCGCCAGATGGATGTACTGGACAAGCAATTGGCCGAGCATGAGTTCGTCGCCGGGGCGGACTATTCGATTGCCGATATGGCGATCTGGCCTTGGTACGGGAACCTTGTGCTTGGACGGCAGTATGGTGATGCGGCGACTTTCCTTGACGCCGACAGCTACACCCACCTGAAAGCATGGGCCGAGCGGCTGGATGTCCGGGAGCCTGTGAAGCGGGGCCGGATGGTGAACCGCACCATGGGTGAGCCGCATGAGCAATTGCACGAGCGTCACGCCGCCAGTGATTTCGACACCAGGACGCAGGACAAGATCGGCGAGGTTTAGACGCCGATGTAGCGGGTTGTGATGTCCTCGGAAAGGGCATCGAACCCGCCGGTCCAGACGGTCTCGCCCCGTTGCAGGATCACGGCGCGGTCGGCGACCTGTGAGAGTTCAGTCAGGGATTTGTCAACCAATAGGATCGCAAGCCCCGTCTCGCGCTTGAGCGTCGCGATGGCAGACCAGATTTCCTGTCGGACGATGGGGGCGAGGCCCTCGGTCGCCTCGTCGAGGATCAACAGCCGTGGGTTGGTCATCAGGGCGCGCCCGATGGCGAGCATCTGCTGCTCCCCGCCCGAGAGCGTGGCCGCCCCTTGGGTGCGGCGTTCCGCCAGACGTGGAAACAGGCTGCTGACGCGCGTCATATCCCAATGGCCCGGGCGTGCGGCGGCGCTCAGGTTTTCCTCGACGGTGAGGTTGGGAAAGACGCGGCGGCCTTCCGGGACAAGCCCTATGCCCAACTGCGCTGCCTTATACGAGGGCAGGTTGGTGAGGTCTGCGCAACCGAATTCCAGCCGCCCGGCGCGGGTGGGCAGCATTCGGCAGATTGTTTTGACCGTGGTCGATTTGCCCATGCCGTTGCGCCCCATGAGGGCCAGCACCTCGCCTTCGGCGACCGACAGCGAGACACCGAACAGCGCCTGCGTGGGGCCATAGTACGCGGTGACATCATGCAGGGTGAGAAGGCTCATGTCCGATGGCCTCCGGCCCGGATTGGGGGCGTTGCCCCCGCCGCCCTGCGGGCGACTCCCCCAGGATATTTTTGAACAGAAGAAGATTGGAGCGCGCCTGTTTTCTTCTGTTTCCAAATATCCCCGCCGGAGGCATCCGACATGGGCCACTGTGTGCAAAGGGTGCCATTCCGGGTCATGTGGTTTCCCCTAGATAGGCGGCGCGGACTTGCGGGTTGCTGCGGATTTCGTCGACCGTGCCGGTGGCAATAATCTCGCCATAGACCATCACACTCAGCCGGTCAGCCAATGCAAAGACCGCGTCCATATCGTGTTCTACCAGAAGGATCGGCGCTTCGTGGCGCAACTCGTCCAGAAAGGTGGTCATCCGTTGGGAGCCTTCGGTGCCCATCCCGGCCATGGGTTCATCCATGATGAAGGCGCGCGGCCCGAGGGTGAGGGCGACAGCCACCTCAAGTTGGCGACGTTGTCCGTGGCTGAGTTCGGCGGTGACGGTGCTGGCCTGTGCGGCAAGTCCGACGCGTTCAAGGGCAGTCATGGCCTTGTCGCGCAGGTCTTGGTCCTTGAGGGCATTGCGCAAGAGGCCAACCGGCCCGCCGCGCGCGCCAAGCGCGCCGAGCGTGGCGTTTTGCAGGACGGTGTCCTCCATCGCCAGGGCGGAGACCTGGAATGTCCGGGCAAGGCCCATGCGCGCGCGCTGTCGGGTGGGCAAGGCGGTCACGTCTTGGCCCAAGAACTCCACTCGCCCCGCATCCGGTGCGAGGCCGCCGCATATTTGCGCAATCAGGGTTGATTTGCCCGCGCCGTTGGGGCCGATCACGGCGTGGATTTCGCCGGGGGTCAGCGACAGCGAGATATCGCGCGAGGCCTGCACCGCGCCGAAACTTTTGGTGATGCCGTGGGTGGCGAGAACCGGATCAGTCATGCGCCACCTTCCGTCCGGCCAGAAGCCCGATGACCCCACCGCGGGCGAACAGCACCACGCCCAGCAAAAGGGCGCCAAGGTAGATGTGCCAGAACTCTGACAGCCCGCCCAGAAAATGCTCCAGCGTGATGAAGAGCGCCGCGCCCGCGACCGGGCCATAGAGGCGGCCGACCCCGCCCAGGATTATAAACACCATGATCTCACCGCTCATTTGCCAGCTGAACATGGTGGGGGAGACAAAGCGGTTGAGATCGGCGAAAAGCGCCCCCGCCAACCCGGTGATCGCGCCCGAGATCACGAAGGCCGCCAGCCGCAGGCGGAAGGGGCTGAGGCCCACGGTTTCCACCCGCTGCGCGTTTTGGCGTGTGGCATTCAGGGCCAGCCCGAAGGGCGAGTGTGCCAGCCGTGCGTTGAGCCAGAGCGCCAGCGCGAGAAGCGCAAAGCAGATGCCGAAGAACTGGATCGGGTCGAGCGTGTTCAGCCCGGGAAAATCGTTACGGACATAGATCGAAAGGCCGTCCTCGCCGCCGTAAGCGGGCCAGCTGATGGCGAAGAAATAGAACATCTGCCCAAAGGCCAGCGTGATCATGATGAAATAGACGCCCGAGGTGCGCAGGCTGAGCGCGCCGATCAACAGCGCGGCGAGGGCCGAGGCGGCTAGCGCAGTGATCCAGATCACGGGCATGGATTTTGTGCCTTCGATCAGAAATGGCACCTCCATCAGCGGGGTGTAGCTTTGTGCGTGGCTGGCCAGAATGCCCATGGCATAGCCGCCGATCCCGAAAAACGCCGCGTGGCCGAGGCTGACCAGCCCGCCAAGGCCCAGCGCGATATTCAGGCCCACCCCCGCAAGTGCCAAAATCGCCACGCGGGTGGCCAGCGTGATGGTAAAGGGTTCATCCGTGGCCCATGCGTAAAGCGGCACCACGGCGAGGCCCAGCAGGAGGGTAGCGTTGATCATGTTTTCGCGGCTCATGCTTGTCCTCCGAACAGCCCTTGTGGCTTCCAGATCAGCACGCCGGCCATAAGGATATAAATCAGCATCGAGGCCAGTGCCGAGCCCGTGGTGCTGGCCGCTGAGGCCTCCATAAAGAGTTTGAACACTTCCGGCAGGAGCAGTCCACCAAGCGTATCGGTCATGCCGACCAGAATTGCGCCGATCAAGGCCCCCTTGATGGAGCCGATGCCGCCGATCACGATCACCACGAAGGCAAGGATCAAGACAGGCTCGCCCATGCCGACCTGTACCGATTGGATGGCCCCCACCATGGCCCCGGCCAATCCGGCCAGTGCGGCGCCGAGGGCGAAGACCAAGGTATAGAGCTTGGAGATATCGACGCCGAGAGCCGCGATCATCTCGCGGTCGGATTCGCCGGCGCGGATGCGGATACCGAGCCGCGTGCGCGAGATGAGCCAAAAGAGGCCAGCGGCAATCACAAGGCCGGTCAGGATGATGGTGAGGCGGTAAAGCGGGTATTCGATCCCGCCCGGCAGGGTGACGGGACCGGAGAGGTAATCGGGGATATCAAGAAAGAGCGGGAAAGAGCCGAAGGCCCA
>DATFKJ010000244.1:0-2283 GCA_035268705.1 Roseovarius sp.
GCGCCAGAGCACGGGGCTGAGGTTGAAACCGACGAGGTAATCGAGCGCGCGGCGGGCCAAGTAGGCCTCGACCAGATCTTGGTCGACCTCGCGGGGGTTTTGCATCGCTTCGGTCACTGCCGATTGCGTGATGGCGTTGAAGACCACGCGGGACACAGGCGTGTCCTTCTTGATGGCGCGGCGTTTGCGCAGGGCCTCTTCAAGGTGCCAGCTGATAGCCTCCCCCTCGCGGTCGGGGTCGGTGGCGAGGATCAGGGCGTTGTCGTCTTTCAGGGCGTCGGCGATGGCTTTGACATGTTTGCGGGAGTCGTTGCCGACCTCCCATTTCATGTCGAAATCGTTGTCGGTATCGACCGATCCATCCTTGGGCGGCAGGTCGCGGACGTGTCCGTAGGAGGCCAGAACCGTATAGTCGGATCCCAGATATTTGTTGATTGTCTTGGCCTTAGCCGGGGATTCGACAACGACGACTGGCATGAAATCTCCTTTCGACTCATAGAGCGAGGCTTATGGCGTCGGACCATGTGGGGTGGCAAGGGGAATTGTCAACGCAGGTTATCGCTGGCTTGTCAGAGGGGCATGGGCAGGTCATGGTTGTATCAATCAAGGGAGAAAGCGATGCGTGGAGTGGTATTTTTCTTGGCAGTCCTCATGCCCGGGGTGGGCTGGGCATGGGAGGAGCCGCAGCGTGGAACGGACACCCGCAGCGCGTTGATGGAT
Organism: Roseovarius sp.; assembly: GCA_035268705.1. GTDB lineage: Bacteria > Pseudomonadota > Alphaproteobacteria > Rhodobacterales > Rhodobacteraceae > Roseovarius. Next base: position 721 of record DATFKJ010000244.1, read on the forward strand.
GCCCTTAGGCCGCATGCCGAATGGATGCTGGGTAAGCCGGTGCAATTCGTCGTACACTCCTTAAGGCGTTCGGGCGACGTGGCTTTCGCCAGCGTCCATGCCCAGCGGCCCGGGGGTGGCGTGATTGACGTTGCCAACTCACCCGGCGCGGCGCGGGGGTATTTGCATGCAGAGTACATGGACGGCACCAGTTTGCAGGCACTTTACCGCAAGTCGGGCAAGACATGGGTCGCCGTGCATTGGGCGATTGGGGCGACGGATGTGTGGTACGCTGATCCGGAACTTTGCCCCGAATATCAAGCGGTTATTCCAGAGGTTTGCGCGGATTAGCCCGCTTTCGAGGCCGCCAGGCTGAGCAATCCGCCGGCATGGCGGCGGATGCGGCCGTCGATTTCCAGATCGGTCAAGACGGGGGACACGTTGGCGGCGGGCGCCTTGAGGTCGCGGATCAATTGATCCTCGGCCACCGGTGATGGGCCAAGCCGGTCAAGGATCTGTTGGTGCAGGGCGGCGGTGTCTTGCAGGCTGCGTTTGGCCGGCGTGGGCTGCGGAGGTGGGTCGAGTGGTATTTCCGCTTGTGTTCCAATGGCGTTTGCTTGCGTTGATACGGGGCCGATCGCCTCTATCACATCCTCGGCGCTGCGCACCAGGTGCGCGCCATCGCGGATCAGCATGTTGCAGCCGGAGGCGCGGGCGTCAAAGGGATGGCCCGGTACGGCCAGCACCTCGCGGCCCTGATCCAGAGCGGTGCGGGCGGTGATCAAGCTACCGGATTTTGCGGCGGCCTCGACCACGATGGTGGCGCGGCACAATCCGCTTATGATCCTGTTTCTACCGGGAAAATGCCGGGCTTGAGGGTGCATGCCCATAGGTTGCTCGGACAGGCGCAGGCCGGTTTTGGTGATGTCTTCTGCAAGCCGGGCATTTTCTGCCGGGTACATGACATCGACCCCCCCGGCGAGCACGGCGATGGTTCCGGGATCCAGCGTGGCGGCATGGGCCGCGGTATCGACCCCGCGGGCCATTCCCGAGACGACTGTAAAGCCCTTGGCCGCCAGATCGGCGGCAAGGCCTTTTGCCATGCGTTGACCCAGAGACGAAGCATTGCGCGCGCCCACCATGGCCACAAGCGGACGGTGCAGAATGTCCGCATCGCCAATCGCCCAGAGGATCGGGGGGGCGTCAGAAATTTCCACCAAATCAGAGGGATATAGAGAATCCCCGATGCAGATCATCCGCGCCCCGGCCTTTTGAGCCGCGCGCATTTCTGCGTGCGCCACACCGTCCGGGCAGACCTCGTAGGTGTCGACGCCGGCGGCTTTGGCGACCTCGGGCAAGGCGGCGAGCGCCGCCTTTGCCGTACCGTGTTCCTTCATCAGGCGATGGAAGGTGGAGGGACCCACACGGCGAGATCGCAAGAGGCGAAGCCACGACACCCGATCATCTTCCGTGGTGGGTGGGAGTGGGGGGTGAGTGGAAGGATGTGTATCCTCGGTCATCGTGACTCCGCCGTCTTGCAAAGCCACTATTGGGCGAGGCCGGTTAACGGGCGGTAAACCAAAA
>DATFKJ010000245.1:0-4790 GCA_035268705.1 Roseovarius sp.
GGTAAGCCTATGAAGCTGCCGCCACTTCGGGCCAAGTTTACGAACCGAATAGTTGTTCGAGGTCGCGGCCAGAGGAATCATCATAAGGAATGCCGCCATACCAATCGTCACATAGGGACGCTTTATAATGTCGGCCCAAATCTGCGCCGCGATCTGCACATCCAGGAAAAGCCAGACCGCCAGATGAAGGGCCACATACAGGAACGCCATGAGGCCCAGCGCACGGCGGAACTTCAAAAGGTTCACCCGCAGATACCGGCGCAGCGGCGTGATTGCCAAACCAACGATCACAAGCTGCAACGCAATCTCGCCCAGTTCCCGTTCCAGCGCCTTGATCGGCTCGGCCCCCAAGCCGCCCGTGACCCCCAGATAAAAGAGCCACGGCGCGGGCAGCGCACACAGTATATATAAGGCCGCTGTGGGGATGCGCCGGGCAAGGGTGTTGAAACGGTCCACCAGCATCAGATGTTTTTGGTCAGGTCCATTCCGGCATACAGGCTGGCGACGTCTTCTTCGTACCCGTTGAACATCTTGGTCGGGATGCGCGGCGCGAAAAGACCACCGCCGATTTGCCGTTCGGTCGCCTGCGACCAGCGCGGGTGATCCACGGTCGGGTTCACATTACTATAGAAGCCGTATTCGCGCGGGTTCGCCTTGTTCCAGCTTGTCGGCGGTTCTTCATCCGTCAGGGTGATCCGCACGATCGACTTGATGGATTTGAAGCCATACTTCCACGGCACCACCAAACGCAGGGGCGCGCCGTTCTGGTTGGGGATTTCTCGGCCATAGATTCCGGTGGCCATTATAGTGAGAGGGTGCATCGCCTCATCAAGGCGCAGGCCCTCGACATAGGGCCAGTCCAGAACCGGGAATTGCACGCCGGGCATTTCTTCGGGGCGCAGGGCGGTTTCAAACGCCACGTATTTCGCGCCTGACTGAACACCCGCCATATTCAGAAGGTCAGCCAGTTCAAAGCCACTCCACGGCACCACCATCGACCACGCCTCGACACAGCGGAAACGATAAAGCCGTTCTTCGATGGTCATCTTGCCCATGATGTCTTCAAACGCGTAATCGGCGGGGCGGTCCACCATCCCGTCGATTGTCACAGTCCAAGGCTGGGTGGTCAGGCGGTCGGCATAGCGGGCCGGATCATCCTTGCCGGTGCCGAACTCGTAATAGTTATTGTAACTGGTGATATCGTCCCAGTCGTTCGGCTCAAGGTCGCCATCCTGCGCGCGGGCGGCACCGCCCACCCCGGCAAGGCCCAACCCGGCGGCGGCCCCGGCGATCCATTGGCGACGGTTCATGTAGATGTGTTCCGGCGTCACCGCCGCCTCGGTCAACTCATTCTTCCACCGATAAGCCATGTCATTTTCCCTTCTGTTTCACACAGTATATAGGGGGCTCTACGCGCCCCTCCATAATCGGGCAAATGAACCCTGCTCACGTCTGAGTGGGGGCGTTGTAACTTGGCCGGATCTTGTTGAACGGAATCGAGGTGCCATCGGCCTGCACAATCCGCACATGCCGCCGCCGCATCAGGCGCGGTTCGGCCACGCCGACGGAGTGGGCGATTGTCTCGACCTCCTTGATGACAGACTTGGCGTAGTTGGCCACTTTCTCGAACTTGTCCTCGACCACGAGACCCGCCTGAAGGTGGGGCGCATGGGTGGTGATGCCCGTGGGGCAGGTGTTGCGATTGCACTTGAGCGCCTGAATACAGCCCAGCGAAAACATGAAGCCCCGCGCCGACGTGACAAAATCGGCACCTGCACAAAGTGCCCAAGCCACATCGGACGGATTGACCAGCTTGCCGCTGGCAATGATGCGAATACGCTCCTTCAAATCATAACGATCCCGAAGGTCCACCATACGCGGCAGGGCCTCACGGATGGGCATTCCGACCAGATCAATCAGCGGCATCGGCGCGGCGCCGGTGCCGCCTTCGCCGCCGTCGATGGTGATGAAGTCGGGCGCGCAGTCTTGGCCCCGTTCATTGATCAACTCAAAAAACTCGGCCCAGGCATCCGAGGAGCCGACGACAGTCTTGAAGCCACACGGCTTGCCCGTGACTTCACGAATATGGGCGACCATGTCCAGAAGCTCGGCATAGCTGTCAATTTCGCGGTGACGGTTGGGCGAGATACTGTCTTGGCCCTCCGGCACGCCGCGGATCGCGGCAATCTCGGCGTTGATCTTTTCGCCGGGCAGGATGCCACCCTTGCCGGGCTTGGCCCCTTGCGCAAGCTTCAACTCGAACATCTTGACGTGCGGGTTCGCGCCCACCTCGCGCAGCTTTTCGTCATCAAGGTTGCCGTTCTCATCGCGCACGCCGTATTTCGCCGTGCCGATCTGATAAACAATGTCGCAACCGCCCTTGAGGTGGAAAGGCGAAAGGCCGCCCTCCCCGGTGTTGAGCCAGATGCCCGCCTTGGCCGCGCCCCGGCTGAGCGCCTCGACCGCCGGGCGGGAAATGGCACCATAGCTCATGCCCGAGATATTGTAGATCGACTTGGCCCGGTAAGGTACCGCCGCCGTTGGCCCGATCTCCATCGGCGCGGTCGCGGCGAACTCGTCATCGAGCGGCGGAAAACAGGCGTTGACGAAAATCGGCGTGCCAGCAATCGACAGGTTGCGGGTCGAGCCAAAGGCCACCGTGTTCCCCTTGCCTTTGCCCGCGTGATGCACCCAGTCGCGCTGTGCGCGGTTGAAGGGCATTTCCTCGCGATCCATGGCGAAGAAATACTGCCGAAAGAACTCGCCGAGCTTGGTGAACAGCCCGCGAAAACGCCCTATAACCGGATAGTTGCGGCGGATGGCATCGCCTGTCTGGGTTTTGTCGAGGACAAAGAGGACGAGAACGGCCAGGGTCAGAAGGCCGAGGGCAATTACGAAAATCAGGGCAAGAACTTCAAGCGCGTTCACGGCGTAGGTCATTGGTGTACTCTGGTGTTGATGTGTATCAAGGGCGGATGCATGCTTGGGTCTTAGACTGCGCCTTTGAACACCCGGCTACAACCGGAAACCAAAGCTTAGGGAGAGGCTTGCGATGAAAACTTGGATACTGGCCGCCGCAATGGGATTGGCCGCCCAGACCGTCACCGCGCAGGAGATGGTGACCTATACCACCGATCAAAGTTTCGGGGATGTGGCCTTTGGACTGGAAAGCGCCATTTTGGACCGCGGTTTGGTGATTGATAGCGTCAGCCACGTGGGCGAGATGCTCGAACGCACGCGTGCGGATGTCGGATCGGACGTTATGCTGTTCAAAGAGGCGGATGCCTATAGCTTTTGCTCGGCCACCTTGTCGCGCGAGGTGATGGAGGCCGACCCAATGAACATCGCCTATTGTCCCTATGACATCTTCATCGCCGAACGCGCGGATGCCGAAGGCGAGGTGATCATCGGATATCGCAGTTTCCCCGAGGGTGAGATGCAGAAGATCCAAGAGCTTTTGGATGGCATCGTGCGCGCGGCAATCGGGATGGAATGACGTCTCACCCGACCTGCGAATGAAACGTACAAGTTGTACGTTTTGACCCCGGTTTTCGTACGAAAGCCGGGGCTTGTTTTGCCCGGTCGTAAAAGTCGTACGCCCCGCTCACAGAAACCGGGCGTCGGGCCCGATGACATCACGGGACGGTGAACAAAGATCACAAGAGTTTGAATGGAAATCCTCGGCGACCGTGGCTTAGGTCGCGCGGCGAGACGGTCAAACGGCATCGGCGGAAACCCCCGGTGAACCGCTCACGCGGTGGGCGCGTAAAGCTGTTGATGTCGATGATGACATTGCATTCTTCAGCAACCGAAGGAGACTTCAATATGTTTCGCCGTACTTATCTCGCCATGACCGCCGCCGCCTTGATCGCAGGCCCCGCCCTTGCCGATGGTCATGGTAAAATGGACATTGTCGATACCGCGGTCGATGCGGGCAGTTTCGAAACCCTTGTCGCTGCCGTGCAAGCGGCCGGACTGGTGGAGACACTGAAGGGCGAAGGCCCCTTCACCGTATTCGCGCCCACCGATGAGGCCTTTGCCGCGCTGCCCGAAGGCACGGTCGAAGATCTGCTGAAGCCCGAAAACAAGGATAAGCTGACTTCGATCCTGACCTACCACGTGGTGCCGGGCAAAGTGATGTCGGGCGATCTGTCCAACAACATGATGGCCGGGACCGTTGAAGGCAGCAAAGTGACCATCATGACCGAAGGTGGTGTCACCGTGGACGGCGCGAATGTCGTGACCGCCGACATCGAGGCCAGCAATGGTGTGATCCACGTCATCGACGGTGTGATCATGCCCAAGTAAGGCCACGCGCCTTTTGCCACTCACGGGCAAGGATCGGCCCCGGCGGTTTGCCGGGGCCTTTTCGTTTGGGTGGTGCGCATGAATGCGCACCCTACGGCCATGAAGATGACAGCGGGTGCCGCGCCAAAGCCGACGCGCGCGGGGGCGATCAGAACGTGTGAGCAAGTGTACTTTATGGTTGCTGTATCCGTATGTCCTCAAGCGGCGCTCTGCATTGGCCAAAAAGCCGCCGCGTGGGGGCGCGTCGGCTTTGGCGCGGCGGGCCCGCGGCCCTTGCTTCCACGCGGGGCATCTGCGCCCCGGTTCACCCCTAGTGCTGGGTCTCACCCTTTTCGACGGTAAAGAAGAAATCCTCTTCGGGGTCGCGGGCCAACACGTCGTCGGGCACACATTCCGGCCCCGACAAAAAGACGTTGGAGCCGAAGTGCGCATGCATATGGGCCAGTTTTCGCATCCGCTCACCGTTCAGCTCGGCAAAGAAG
>DATFKJ010000246.1:0-15572 GCA_035268705.1 Roseovarius sp.
TGGCGCGAGGATGGCGTCTGGATGACCGGCGGCACAATGCATGTTTTCGACGGGGTGCTGACGCCGGAATTTCTGCGGGGGTTGGCATGACCACTCCACCCAAGTTCACCACGCTGGGCTGCCGCCTCAATGCCTATGAGACCGAGGCGATGAAAGAGCTTTCGGAACAGGCGGGCCTCGAAGGCGCTGTCGTGGTCAACACCTGTGCCGTCACCGCCGAGGCCGTGCGCAAGGCGCGGCAAGAGATTCGCCGCCTTCGCCGCGAAAATCCCGAGGCACGCCTGATCGTCACCGGTTGTGCCGCCCAGACCGAGCCCGAGACCTTCACCACCATGCAGGAGGTGGACGCGGTTATCGGCAATACCGAGAAGATGCAGCCCGAGACATGGGGGCGGCTGGCCGCCGATTTCATCGGCGAAAGCGAGAAAGTTCAGGTCAACGACATCATGTCGGTGACCGAGACCGCCGGGCATTTGATCGACGGTTTTGGCACGCGCAGCCGGGCTTATGTGCAGGTACAAAACGGCTGTGACCACCGCTGTACCTTCTGCATCATCCCCTATGGTCGGGGCAATTCGCGCAGCGTGCCCGCGGGGGTGGTGGTCGATCAGATCAAGCGCTTGGTCGATCGCGGCTATAACGAGGTGGTGCTGACAGGCGTGGACCTGACAAGCTGGGGCGCGGACTTGCCGGCGCAGCCGCGACTCGGCGATCTGGTGATGCGTATCCTGAAATTGGTGCCCGACCTGCCACGCCTGCGGATCAGTTCGATCGATTCCATCGAGGCCGACGAGAACCTGATGCAGGCGATCGCCAGTGAACCGCGTCTGATGCCGCACCTGCACCTCAGCCTGCAACATGGCGATGACCTGATTCTCAAACGGATGAAACGCCGCCATCTGCACGATGACGCCATTCGCTTTTGCGAGGAGGCCCGCGCGCTGCGCCCCGAAATGACATTCGGGGCCGATATCATCGCAGGCTTTCCGACCGAGACCGAGGCGCATTTCGAAAATTCGCTGAGGCTGGTGGCCGACTGTGACCTCACATGGCTGCATGTCTTTCCCTATTCCAAGCGTGAAGGCACCCCCGCCGCGCGCATCCCGCAGCAGGTGAACGGCAAGCTGATCAAGGAGCGCGCCGCACGCCTGCGCGCGGCGGGCGAAGCGCAGGTCGCCCGCCATTTGGCTGCACAACAGGGCCGCACCCATCATATCCTCATGGAGAACCCTCGCATGGGCCGGACCGAGCAATTCACCGAAGTGAGTTTTGACGCTGACCGCCCCGAGGGCCAGATCGTCACCGCCACGATCACGGGCATGCGCGGCGCTCAATTGGTGGCGGCCTGAAGGGGGGCTTTGCCCTCGGCCGCCCTTCGGGCGACCCCCCAGGATATTTTTGAAAAGAAGAAATGGGTGAGTTGGGGGTATTGCTGCAAATCGCATGCTGACCTTTGTCTTCGAACCCTCTATAGGCAAGGGAAACCTGCCAAAATCGCAAGGCCCATATGACCAAGCCACGCCCCAAGACACGCCAGAAACTTTATACCGAGCAGGACCGTGACAATATCCGCTGGTTCTGGCGTAATTACCTCAAAGACAAGACGCCCAGGCTGTTTTTGATCCTAGGCATGATTCTGATCCAAGGGCTGGTGTATCAGCAATTCCTGTCGATGACCGAAAACGGCCTGCGGGTGATTTTCGAGTCCGGAAAGGCGCGGGAACTGGCCATGGTCTGCGTCGTGGTTTTCTTGCTCTTCGCGGTTCGCGGACTGATGTCTTATCTGGTGCCGCTTGTTGCGGTGCGGGTGACCAATCAGGCGGTTTACGAGATGCGGCGCGATTTGATCGGGCATTTGATGGCGCTGGATCTCGCGTATTTCGAGCGCACCAAATCGGGCGAGATCATCCAGCGCCTGGTTTCCCAGACCCAGAAACTCGGCGTGTTTGTAGGCATGGCCAGCGCAAACGCGCTGCGTGACGCGGTGACCGTGGTCATCGTTTCGGGCTACCTTATCTGGAAAAATCCCATTCTGTTCACGACCGCCGTGGTGGTTCTACCCTTCATCATCTGGGTGATGAACTATGTTTCGGACCGGGTGAAAACCGCGCAAGGCGAGGCCGAAACCGCCTTGGGCGACTACATGAACGGGATCGAGGAAACCGTGAACGGCATGCGCACCGTCAAGATCGCCAGCCAGGAACAGGTGGAAACCGATCGCCTGATGAAAGGCACCGGGGCCATACGCGACCTGATGAACCGGGTGCAGATCACGCAGGCGCTTGTCATGCCCTCGATCGACCTCAGCTCGGCCTTTGTCTACGTTCTTGTCATTGGCGGTGGTGGTTACATGGTGATCAGCCCCGATTTCGACGTGGACGGCGCGGGCATCATCACCTTTCTTCTGGGCATGGTCATGGTTTTCGACCCCGCCCGCCTTCTGGCGCAGTTTTTCGGCACCGTGCAATCCAACCTTGTGCTGCTGGATCGGATTCGCAACCTCTACCGCGAGACGCCCACGATCAAGGATGCCGAGGGCGCGAAAGCCGCCTTCGACACCAGCGCCGATATCACGCTCAACAACGTGCAATTCGCCTACGATCCAGAACACCCTTTGTTCGACGGGTTGGATATGACATTCGCGGGCGGCAAGGTTTCGGCGATCGTCGGGGCCACCGGCTCGGGCAAGACGACGATCCTGTCTCTTTTGTCTCGGCTATACGATGTGCAAGGCGGCGAAATCCGCTTTGGCGACACGCCCCTGCGCGAGTTGCAGGTTGCCGCCCTTCGCGGGGCCTTTTCAGTGGTGGCGCAGGATATCGTGATTTTCAACGCCTCGATCTGGGACAACATCCGTTATGTGAACCCCGAGGCAAGCGAAGAGCAAATCTGGCAAGCCGCCGAGGATGCCGAGATTGCCGACCTGATCCGCAAACGTGGGGGTGCCCCCGTCGGCCCAAAGGGGGCACAGCTTTCGGGCGGGCAGAAACAGCGCATCGCCATTGCGCGCGCCTTCCTGCGCGACGCGCCGATCCTTTTGCTGGACGAGGCGACAAGTGCTCTGGACCAAGCAACTGAGGAACGCATCAAATCCGCCCTGTCGCGTCTGACCAAGGGCAAGACCACTATCGTCGTGGCGCACCGCCTATCGTCGATCTCGGATGCAGACCGGATTTTTGTGCTGGAGGCCGGGCAATTGGTGGAAGACGGCCATCATGAGACGCTTTTGGACGAAAACGGCCTCTATGCCCAACTCTACAAGGCACAAAAGAAAGGCTATGACGGGGCCTGAAACCGGCCTTGACGTGGATCAATGTGTGGCCCCCAAAAGCGCCTTTATAAGGTCATAGAGAGTGGGCAGCATGAACACCGTTTTTCGCACGCAGGATCTGTCGAAGGTCTATGATACCGGGGAACTCAAGGTCAGGGCGCTTGATGGTGTGGACCTTGAACTATTTTCCGGCGAACTGGCGGTCCTGCTTGGCCCCTCGGGAAGTGGAAAATCCACCCTGCTCAACATACTGGGCGGCCTTGATCATGCGACTGCGGGCAAGGTCTGGTTCCGTGACCTCGAACTGACTTCCCTGAACGATCGCAGCCTGACCCGCTATCGACGCGACCATGTCGGCTTCGTCTTTCAGTTCTATAACCTCGTGGCCAGTCTGACAGCCCGCGAGAACGTGCAACTGGTCACGGACGTCGCGCCGAACCCGATGCCAGCGGAAGAGGCCCTGTCGCAGGTTGGATTGGAACACCGCCTCGACCATTTCCCGGCTGAAATGTCGGGTGGCGAACAACAGCGCGTTGCCATTGCGCGGGCCATCGCCAAACGCCCCGAGGTGCTTTTGTGTGACGAGCCGACCGGCGCACTCGACAGCAAAACCGGCATTCAGGTTCTCGAGGTCCTGCGGGATGTGAACGACAGGCTGGGCACCAGCACTGCGGTGATCACCCATAATGCCGCGATCCGCAAAATGGCGCACCGTGTGGTTTACTTCCTAGACGGACGGATCGATCGCGTGGAAGAAAACACCACTCGCATCGCACCCGCCGAAATAAGTTGGTGAGGCCCCCCGATGAACGCCCTTGACCGAAAGCTGCTAAGGGATTTTCAACGCCTCTGGGCGCAGGCATTGGCCATCGCCTTGGTGCTGGCATGTGGGGTCGCGATTCTGCTGACGACCTTCGGCACCTATATCTCGCTGGAAGACACCCGTAGTGCATACTACGAACGCAATCGCTTTGCCGATGTCTTCGCAGATGCCAACCGCGCACCGCTCTGGCTGATGCAGGAGGTCCGGGAAATCGACGGGGTGCTGGCCGCAGATGCGCGCATTTCGAAGTTCGCGGTTCTCGATGTCCCCGGACAAGAGGAAACCGTCACGGCGCGGTTGCTGTCACTTCCGGACAACGGCAGCCTGCAACTCAACCTGCCGGTCTTGCGCGAGGGTCGCCTGCCAACGCCCGGCTCGGACCACGAGGTGGCCGTCAACCAGCCCTTTGCCAAGGCCAACGACCTTCGCCCCGGCGATACCTTCCAGGCCAATCTCAATGGGTATCAACGGGTTCTGACCCTGACAGGTACACTGTTATCGCCGGAATTCATCTACACAATCGGGCCCGGCGCGCTGATGCCAGACAACGAAGCCTTCGGCATAGTGTGGATGCGCCAAGCGGCCATTGCGGCGGCCTACGACATGGAGGGGGCATTCAACAATGTCACCCTTAAACTTGGCCGTAACGCCAATATCAACGACGTGATCGACCGGCTTGACGATATGCTCGATCCCTACGGTGGATTGGGTGCCTATGGCCGGGACGTCCAATTGTCCAACAGTTTCATCGACTCCGAACTCGAACAGCAACGCACCGGCGCGATGATCCTGCCGCCGATCTTTTACGCGATTTCCGCGTTTCTGGTCAGCATGGTAATCGGGCGCATCATCGCCCTCGAACGCAGTGAGATCGGCCTTCTCAAGGCAATCGGCTATTCCAATACCGAAGTCTGCATTCATTACCTTCTGCTTGCAGTCCTCATCGCTTGTGCAGGCACCGTGATCGGCTGGGCGGCCGGCACTTGGCTGGCGCGGGCACTGGCGCGGCTCTATGCGCAGTTTTTCGATTTTCCCTACCTGATCTACAATCTTAGCTACACCGCCTACGCCCTGTCAGGCCTGCTGGCCATCGCCAGTGCCGGCCTGGGTGCGGCACGAAGCGCAATGCGCGCCGCGCGCCTGCCACCCGCGGTTGCCATGGCACCCCCCGCACCGCCCCGCTTCAAACGCCGGCTCCTTGATCGAATGCTGACCTCTCTGGGTCTTTCGCAACCGGTGATGATGATCCTGCGCAGCCTGATGCGTTGGCCGGTTCGCTCCGCCTTCACGGTGTTGGGCTTTTCCTTGGCGGTGGCGGTACTGGTGGCTTCGGGGTTCTTCACATCGGCACTGGACGAGATGATCGACACCACCTTCAACCGCTCCAACCGGCAAGACGCCATCTTGCTCTTTGATCCGGGCGTGCCCGAGACAGCCCTTGCCAGCGTGACCCGCCTACCCGGTGTGTTGCGCGCCGAAGGTCAGCAATTCCAATCCGCCGTTCTCCGCAATGGGCACCTTGAAAAAGAGGCCGCCATCGAAGCACGCCGCCCCGGGGCCGATCTCGCGAGGATCATCTCGACCGATGGGCAGGCCATCGACCCCCCCGGTCATGGCCTCCTGCTGTCCAGGCGTTTGGCGGCGCAACTGTCGGTGCGCCCCGGCGATGTGATCGAGGTCGAGTTTCTGGGCGGCATCAATGAAAAGCACAAGGTACCAGTTGCCGGCATTGTCACGCAATACGTAGGCCTCGGGGCTTACATGGATATCGAAACCCTGAGCCGCCTCTTGCGGCAAGCCCCGCAAATCACGGTTGCCAACCTCAAGGTCGATACACAGGCTTTGCCGGAACTGCACCGCGTACTCAAGAAGACCCCCAACCTCAGTGGACTGATCCTTTTGGACAAGATGCAACGCTCCTTCGAGGCGACAATCCGCGAAAACGTGGTCATCATGACCACGATTTACCTGACGGTTGCGGTGCTGATCACCATCGGCGTGGCCTACAATGGCGCGCGTATCCAGTTGTCCGAACGGGCGCGTGAGTTGGCCAGCCTGCGCATCCTCGGATTTTCCCGCGGCGAGGTATCGTTCATACTGTTGGGGGAGACCATGCTTTTGGCTCTGGTCGCACAACCCTTGGGCTGGCTGTTGGGCGCAGGTATCGCGGCGGCCTTGGCCGAAGGATCAAGCAGTGACCTTTACGCGATACCGCTGGTGCTGAAGCCGGCCGGGTTCGCCAGTGCAAGCCTCGTTGTCTTGTCGGCGTCGCTGATTGCGTCTTTGGTGGTCCGGCGGCGGCTGGACCGGCTGGACTTGGTGCAAGTGATGAAAACACGTGAGTAAGGAGAGCACATGAAAACCAGAACTGTCATACTCACAACCTTTGGCGTTCTGACCGCCGGGATGCTTGGCATCGTCGCCTTCCGCACCGAACCCGTTTCAGTAGATATAGCCACGGCCGAACGTGGGCCAATGCAGGTGACAGTCAATGTCGAGGGCAAAACACGGATCGCCGAAATCTACGACGTCGCCGCCCCGATCCGCGGCGTCGCGCGCCGTTCTCCGGTGCGGGTGGGGGATACCGTCGAGGCCGGCGAAACCGTCGTCGCGACCATCAATCCGGCCGCCTCAGACCCACTCGACCCACGTAGCAGGGTTCAGGCAGAAGCCGCCATTCGCGAGGCCCAAGCCGGGCTTTAAATGTCGCGCAGCAATCTTCGGCAAACGCAGGAAGAATTGAGCTTGGCCGAAAGCGAATACCGGCGCACAAAGCAGCTTGTCGACCGTGGCGTGGCCTCTTTGACCCGCTTGGAAAACGCGGAGCAGACTCTCGGTGTCCGGCAGGCCGCACATGAAGCAGCCATTTCGAATCTTGAAATGGCCAAGGGTGCGCTTGATCGCGCCCGCGCCGCCTTGATCGAGCCAGGGGACGACGCGATCAAAATCGAGGATTGCTGCCTTGAGATAATGGCCCCGGTAGATGGCCGCGTTCTTGAGATCGAGACGATCAGTGAACGCCCGGTCGCGGCAGGCGCGCGCCTTCTTTCCATCGGCCAGCCCGGAGATCTGGAAATCGTGGCCGACGTCCTTTCAAACGATGCCGTGCGGCTTGAAGTCGGCGATCGGGCCATTGTCGAACGTTGGGGCGGGCCCGGCACGCTGGAGGCAAGGCTGTCCGAAATCGAACCCTCCGCATATACCAAGGTCTCGGCCCTCGGCATTGAAGAGCAACGCGTCGATGTGGTCTTTGACCTCGTTTCGCCCAAGGAAGAGCGCCCGTCGCTGGGGCATGGCTATGCCTTGAATTTGCGGGTCGTGGAATGGAAGAATGACGACGTTCTGCAAATCCCACTCAGCGCGCTGTTCCGGCAGGGCGAAGACTGGGCTGTCTTCGTCACCGAGGGGGACGAGGCCCGCCTTCGTCTCGTCAGGATCGGTCGAACCAATGACTTTTCCGCCGAGGTTCTGGACGGTCTGTCCGCCAACAGCGAAGTTTTGGTTCACCCAAGCGAACGCGTTGAAGACGGAACTCCGATCGTCAGGCGCAGCGCGGATTGAGGGGCACCGTCGCCAGTTTCTTCCACCGCTTCACCCCCCTAAAGCGTTTCGCGAAAAACCTGACACACAGATTTTTGCGAAATGCAGTGCTCCGCTCAATCGTTGCACGCGTTCCGTCTTTCGCTGATGTCTCAGGTTAAAGGCGGAACGCTTTAAACTCACCGAGCGCGGCTTTTCAGGTCGGGGTTGCCTCCGCAACCTGTTCCGGGTCGACGGGATTATTTCGTACGAGGCACGGGGAAAAACCTTACGACTCGTACAACCGTTTCGCGATTACTCGAAGCTGGAGAAAGGGATATATCGAACCAACGTTCCGGGGGTGACATGCGCCTCCCCTTCGGGCAATTCCACCAATCCCTCGGCCCAACTCAACCCACTGATCCGGCCCGATCCTTCGGACTTGAAAACCTCAACCTTTTCGTCGCGCACCCGCGCCCGAAGGTACTCACGCCGCCCCGGCTTCTTGCGTTTTTCAAAGGCGGCAGGCAGGGTAAACCCTTGTGGTGCTTTCCATTTTGTTCCAGCCAGCACTCCCATGGCAGGGCGCGCAAATATCAATGCACAGACCATCGCCGCCACCGGATTCCCCGGCAGACCAAAGACGGGCGTACCTTTCCAAAGCCCCAAGGCCAAGGGGCGTCCGGGCTTCACGGCAATCCGCCACTCGGCCATCGCGCCAGCCTCGTTCAACAACGCCGAAACATGATCCTCGTCTCCCGATGACGCGCCGCCCGAGGTCAGAATGACATCAGCCTTTGCAACTGCTTGGTCCAATGTTCCGCGCAAGGCATCCCGGTCATCAGGCACCCGGCCCATATCCACAAGGTCATACCCGAATTGGCGCACCAGCCCGCCAAGCATCGGGCGGTTGGCATCAAAAATCTGCCCGGTTTCAGCGGCTTGACCCGGGTCACGCAACTCGTCCCCGGTCGAGATCACGGCCACCTTAAGGCGGGCGCGTACCGGAAGATTCTTCAATCCAACGGCCGCCGTGAGCGCCAAATCCGCCGCCGTCAGCACCCGCCCCTTGGACAAGATCACATCGCCCGAATGAACATCCTCCCCCGCTTGGCGGGTATTGGCGCCCGGCTTGATTCCAGACCGAAAAGCAATCGCGTCATCGCCCAAGGTCACATCTTCCTGCAGGATCACGGTATCCACGCCCTCGGGCAAAGCCGCCCCTGTCAGCACGCGCACGGCCTTTCCCTTTGGAACCGTTCCCTCAAACGGTGCCCCCGCCGCCGCACGACCCTCGACAAGCGGTAAAACCTGATCGCCCCCCGCCAATGCAGCATGGGCAAATCCGTACCCATCAACGGCCGTATTGGCCTGTGGCGGGTTGGCACGCAGTGCTTTCACATCTTCGGCCAAGACCCGGCCCAGCCCGTCCTCCAACGGCAGTGCCTCTTGCCCGACAACTGGATGCAATCGGTCACGCAGCATATCCAATGCCTCGTCGACCGGGGTCCAATCCACACCGGCGGGCAGGGCAAAGCAATCATCGCGCAATGGTGGGGGGCGAAGGTTTGCATCCTTAACGGGGCGGGGGGGCTGCTGTCTTAGGGGGATTGGAACAGTCAACTCGCCGCGCGCGAGGTCGGTGAGCAATTCTCTGTCACGCGCGCCAAGAATCCATGCCTCTTCCCGCGCTTCATCCGGCAAATCACTCAACATGCGTTCAAGGCGGTCGGGGGCAAGTCGCGACAGTGCTAGGGCAAGTCGCGTTACTTGCACGGCGTCGCGAATGGCATCACCAGTGTCGTCCTGTATAGCAGCCTCGATCAGGCCGGGCCAGATTTCGGCAAGAACGACATTCGCCTCGTCGTATCGTTGGAAAGGCCAGACCCCCACGCCTGGGATGGTTCGCAGGCGGTTTAGCATGGGAAGGCCCATCAAAACCTGGGAACCCACCGTGGGGTTGAAGAAGAGTTGGAAACAACTTGAGGCTGCGCGGGCCTCAAGATCGCATTTGCGCTTTTCGTCAAAGTCGAAGCGGTCGTATGAAATCTCTTGCATGTTGAAAGGTAGATCAGGCCAGTCGTTGGGGTTCGGCGCTCCCCAGAAAGGTCCTGTACCCGAGAATTTGCGATTCATCTCTTGCGCGACTTCGAACCGGTTATTTGAACGCTCGGTTTCCTGATTGTCTTCAATTCTCTCAGTGATCCAGTTCCACACGGCAAAGGGGTCATCGGAGCCGGTCAAGGCCTTGGCAAACCCCTTCGGATAGCCGAACGGAAAATCGAAGGTTAGGAGGAGCCTTCGACCAGCGGCGGTCTCGTCTGCAATCAGAGAACAAAGATGGTTTTCTGCTGCTTGTCGCGTTCGAAAGTAGAGCGGCTTGCTTGGCGTGCCTTGGCGCACAACGCCCAACCAGATGGCATCCGGCGAGGGCCTTTGTGGAGAGGAGCCGGCCTTCGCAGACCAGTCCACGACAGCAAATGTGTCGAAGACGCTCACAACTCCACCTCTTCAAGGACGAAATCGGCAATCGCTTTCGTGTCGTCCAGATCGAAAACCGGGCGGTCCAGCGCCAAGTCCTTATCGCTCGCCACCGCGCGGATGGTGTCATCCTCGGGCGCGATAAGGGGGTTGCCCGTGACGCTGCGATGCGCTTCGACCTTGGGGTGGCGATCCCGCTTGTAGCCTTCGATCAGCACCAGATCGACAGGCGCGAGCTTGGCCAGCAAGTCCTCCAGCGGCGGCTCGTCTTCGTCTCGCAACTCGTGCATCAGGGCAAAGCGATTTCGCGAGGCCAGAAGCACTTCGGTCGCGCCCGCCTGCCTGTGCCGGTAACTGTCCTTGCCTTCGTGATCCACGTCAAAGCGATGATGCGCGTGCTTGAGTGTCGACACTGAATAACCCCGCCCGGTGATCTCGGTCACCAACCGCTCCATCAAACCGGTCTTGCCCGCGTTTTTCCAACCCACAACGCCATAGATTCTCATCCCTTGCCCTCCAGCATTGCCCGAGCCTGCTCAAGGTCCTCTGGCGTGTTCACATTGAAAAACGGGTCCTGATCCGACTCGAACACTGCCTCGCGCCCGTGATGTTTCTCGGTCCATATCACCACCTTGCGCAAACCGTCGTTCAGCGCCTCGCGCAGATCATCACGCAGGGCCACGGGCCATAGGCCGAAGGTTGGATGTCGTATCAATCCTGATCGACTCATGGACTTGGTGGTTTCGCCTTCCCCGCGCGGCGTGGCAGCCAGAACCAGAGGATGCGCCATCCCTTCGGCCCGGCCTTGCAGCACGGCCACCAGATCCGCGGGAAAAAACGGTGTGTCAGCGGCCACTGTGACGATGCTTTCGGCCCCCTGTTCGGCGGCCCAATCCAGCCCCGCCAAGACGCCCACAAGCGGTCCGGGGAAGCCAGTAATTGAATCGGGCAGCACCGGCAGGTTAAAGGCATCGAAGCGCGCGGCGTTGCCATTGGCATTGAGCGCCAAGCCCCCCACCTGCGGGCGCAGGCGGGCGATTACATGGTCAAGGATCGTACTATGGCCAAGCGGCAAAAGCCCCTTGTCGCCGCCACCCATACGGGTGGCTTGCCCGCCAGCAAGAATGACACCCAGGGGCATTCTCATCCTTCGGCGCTCTTTCTGCGGTGCTTGCGGTCTTCAGCGGGAACGCTGGACGGGTCCATATCACGTAGCAAGCGGTCCTCACCGCTCAAACAGACAAACCGTTGGCCACGCATCCGCCCGATACAGGTCAGGCCCACCTGACGGGCAATCTCGACCCCCCAAGCGGTGAAGCCCGAGCGTGAGGCCAGAACGGGAATGCCCATCAGGGCGGTCTTGATCACCATCTCCGACGTCAGGCGGCCAGTGGTATACAGCACCTTGTCGCCCGCGCTGACATCCTCTGACAGCATCCAACCGGCGATCTTGTCGACGGCGTTATGGCGGCCCACGTCCTCCATATAAACCAAGGGGCGCGCGCCTTGGCAAAGAACCGTGCCGTGGATTGCGCCCGCCTCAAGGTATAATGACGGCGTGCGGTTTATCTTGGCCGCCACTGCGTAAAGATCCGAGGTTTTCACCTGCATCTCCGGCAGACTCACGGCCTCCAAACCCTCCATCATGTCGCCAAACACGGTGCCAACGGCACAGCCGCTGGTGCGCGTCTTTTTCTTGAGTTTCTCCTCATAGGTCGTTTGTCCGTCGGTGCGCACGACAACGGTTTCCAGATCGTCGTCGTAATCCACTCGCTCCACGGTTTCGCCCTCGCGCAGCATCCCCTGATTGCGCAGAAAACCAAGCGCCAGATATTCGGGGTAATCCCCGATGGTCATCGCCGTCACGATCTCTTGGCCATTCAAGAAAATTGTCAGCGGGCGCTCTTCGACAACCGAGATTTCCATCGGTTGACCCTCGTGGTCGACACCTTCCACCTTGCGTGTAAGGCGCTCGGCCTTGGGGTCGGGCGCGATGATATAGTCGGACAGATCGTCGTGGGTGGCCAATTGCATCTCCCTGCGCTTAGGTCTAGGCCCTTGGTAGACACTGCTAATCTAGGACGAAGGCGTGGCGACGGAAACCACCAAATCCATCTTCTGGCGGGGGGTGCGTGATGGCGCACCCTTCATTTTGGTGATCGTTCCATTTTCCACGCTCTTCGGCGTGGTAGCGACCGAGGCCGGGCTAAGTGTTCTTGAAACCCTAACCATGTCGGTTTTGGTCATCGCGGGGGCGGCGCAATTCACCGCGGTCGAGCTTTTGCGCAATGACGTACCCACGGTTATCGCCCTCGTCTCGGCCTTGGCTGTGAACCTGCGGATGGCGATGTATTCGGCCTCGCTCACACCTTACCTTGGTGAAGCGACTTTGGGCCAACGGGCGTGGGCGGCCTATTTTCTGGTCGATCAAACCTATGCCTGTTCGGTGCTCAAGTACGAGCAAAATCCAGACTGGAGCATCGGGCAAAGGTTGACCTATTTCTTTGCCGTGGCGGTGCCCATTTGCCCACTGTGGTATCTTTTCACAGTGCTCGGGGCTCTTATCGGCAACTCCATGCCTGAGGGTCTCGCACTGGATTTCGCGATTCCCATCACCTTTCTGGCCCTGATCGCGCCGATGCTGCGCACGCGGGCGCATTTGGCCGCGGCTTTTGTGTCGGTGGTGACGGCGCTGCTGCTGAATGGCTTGGTCTATAACCTTGGCCTGCTGGTGGCGGGCATTCTGGGCATGATGGCCGGCGCGCAGGTTGAACTGATCGACAGCCGCCGCGCGGAACGGGAGGGCGGCGCATGATTGATCCCGTCGCGCTTTGGACCGTTATCATCCTGCTGGGCGCAGGCAGTTTCGCCCTGCGTTTTGTATTTCTGGGGCTGATCGGTGACACGCCGCTTCCGCCGTGGGTCTTGCGCCACCTTCGCTATACGGCAGTGGCCGTACTACCGGGGTTGGTGGCACCGCTGGTCATCTGGCCCGAGGCTACGGGCGGAGAGTTGGACGCGCCCCGCATGGCCGCCGCCGTGGTGACCCTTGGTATCGGGCTTTGGGCCCGCAATGTCGTCTTGTCTATCTGTCTGGGTGCGGCCACGCTGTATGGTGGCCTGTACCTCTTGGGGTAACGCTTAATTTGCAGCCCGTGCGACGCGCTCACGTTCGGGGTCCCAATCGTCCAGAACTTTGCTGTTATCGTCGCTGTCATACTCGCGAAGCACCCGTTCGGTCACTCCCGAAAGCTCTGCGAATTCATCGGCCAGCTTTCTGGGCGACCATGTCTGGTTCACTTGGCCGGGGAAGACTTGTGCAAGGATATCCGAGGTGCTGTTGGCGCACATCGCCTGCGGCACGGCACCGTAGCTCAGGACCGCCTGCTCGGTTCGGCGGGCCACTTCAGGTGACACATCCAGCTTTTGAACCTTCACACGAAAGGTCTCGCGCGCGTGGTAGCGAGTATAGACATCCTCGACTTGGGGGGTGATGCCGTAAAGGACATCGTTCCGTTCGGGCAATACACGGGATTTGTTGAACGATCCGGCGGGATCGAAAATTACCCGCTGTGAGCCATTTACCATCAGCGCCGTATGCGCCCCGGCGCCGCTGTTATTGTTAAGCATTGTATACAGCGTAAGGCGTGGTGGTCCGTCATGCTGATAGGCCGCTTGCGCCACCTCTTGGTCAGGGGCCCAAACACGTTCACCCGCGCATCCACTCAAACCCAATACGGCGCAAGCCGCCAAAACCACAGCGCGCATCAAATACCCCTTGAAAAAGGACTTAACCCTTAGCCGTTGACCAAGGCGATGAAGACCAAGGTCAGGATGATCGCCACTGACGACCAAGTGACAGCCTTCATGAAGCCGTCAAAGGTCTTTTGTTGAACTTCGATATCCATTTCGCCGTGTTTGTGGTCAGCCATTTTGCGCGGTCCCTTTTCAAGGTCAAATTCGTTTGTCGGCGCTTGAATACTGCATTTCAAATCGCCTGTCACGACCCAAGCTGCCGCAGGGGTCAGGCCCGCTCCAAATCCTGCACCAGACGAAAGCCGATCCGCCGCGGCGCCTTGGTCTCAATCTGCTTGGGCAGCGCGCGCAAAAGCACGTTCAACTGGCTGACATGCTGTACAAGCTGCGTTTTCGCGCCCGTTGGGTCGCTTCCATAAAAGGTCACGATGTCGGGCTCGAAATAGCCCATTCCCTCAATCCGAAGAACACCGGCATCGCCGCCGGTAAAGCCCATGGCGACCTCGTGCTCGTTATCAAGCTGCTCTTCGAAGTTCTTGATATAGAGAATCAACCGTTCATACGCCCATTCGGCGGGGCTTTTCTGGTCCATCGGTTTGCGGCGCAAACCCTCGGGCACCTCCTCCCCATTGCCGACCTCGGGGTCGGCATGCACCTCATGGCGGCGCGGGATGGGGTTGCTTTCATGCGCCTCGGCGGATGTGTTGATTTCGTCGTCCATGGTGCCTCACTCTTTCATCTGCCACAGCCAAGCGCCGTCGGAACGCCTACGGCGGGAAACCTCTCCAGCGTGATGCAGATGATTGAGATGCGCAACCGCCTCGACAAGGGCCAGACCATAGGTACCGCGATCAATTTTTCGTTTGAAGAGCGGGGCGAAACAATCCGCCGCCACTTTCGGCTCATTGAGATGCGCCCGCAACCGGCGCAACGCGCCGTGGTGGTTGTCGATCAGTTGCCGCATCCGAACCGGCAGGCCGGTGAAAGGCAGCTTATGCCCCGACAGCACCAGATGATCGTCACGCGCCAGACCGGCCAGACGCTCACAGGCCTCCATCCAATCGCTCAGCGGGTCGGCCTCTGGTTCAGTCGGGTAGACGCCGATATTGGGGCTGATCGAGGCGATGATCTGATCGCCCGCAAGCACCAGATCGTCATCGCGGCTCCAAAGGGTGACATGCTCGGGCGCGTGGCCATTGCCCATATGCACATCCCATTCGCGGCCACCCGCGCGGATGACGTCGCCTTGCCGCAGGCGGGTGTAGCCCACCGGCAGCGGGTAACAGACATCTGAAAAATTATAGGGCCGGTCGTTCCTGCGTGCCTCGAACACCTCGGGGTCCATCCCGGCGCTGCGCCAATAGGCAAGTGCCTGTTCGGTTGGGCGCTCTTCTTCGTCCAAGATCAGCATCCGTGCCATCAGCCACGCGGTGCGGCTTGTCATCAACTCAGCCCCGAAACGGTCCATCAACCAACCCGCCATGCCGACATGATCGGGGTGGTGATGCGTGAGAAGCACCCGGCCCACGGGTTTGCCCTGCAATGGCCCGGCCAAAATGCTTTCCCATAGTTTGACGGAGCGTTTGGAGTGAATGCCGGTATCCACGATGGTCCAGCTATCGCCATCGTCCAGCGCGTAGATGTTCACATGGTCCAAGGCCATCGGAAGTGGCAGCCTGATCCACAGAACACCGGGCGCGACCTCAATGGCCTCGCCATGCG
>DATFKJ010000247.1:0-2236 GCA_035268705.1 Roseovarius sp.
TTGTCGGGGAACTTGGGGTGCGGATCGATCGGGATGCCGCGGCCGTTGTCGCGGATGGTGATCGAGTAATCCTCGTGCAGTTCGACCTCGATCCGGTTGGCGTGGCCGGCGACGGCCTCGTCCATGGAGTTGTCGAGCACCTCGGCGACAAGGTGGTGCAGGGCGCGTTCATCGGTGCCGCCGATATACATGCCGGGGCGTTTTCGCACAGGCTCCAGCCCCTCCAGAACTTCGATGGAGGAGGCGTCGTAATCGGAGGAGTCCGCTGGGGTCAGGAGATCGTCGGCCATGTCTGCGCTGCTCTTTGTTTTATGGGTTGGGGCGCATTATGGCAGAGGGACGGGCGGGGTGGAAGTGGGTGTATCGCGGTCAGTCTGTTTCGGTTGCCTTGCCGCGCAGCCAGTGGGCGAGGTCTTGTTCGGCAAGCCGGCCTTGGGCGAGAGTGATGATCGTTTGGCCGATCTCTTCTGTCTCGTGGGTGATTGCGATGCCGTTGAGGGTTAGGCAAACGAGCATCGTGTGATAGGCGGTGCGTTTGTTGCCATCGTTAAAACAGTGGCCTTGGGCGACAGCAGCGGCGTAGGCGGCGGCCAGATCAAAGACATCGTCGATCATCCCGTAGAGCAAACGGTTGTCGACGCGCGAAAGAGCGCCTTCGAGTGATTTGTCCTTTGCGCGCCCCGAAAGATCGCCCGGATTCAGGGCGAGGTCGTGCAGGGCCTCGACCTGTTCTGGTGAAAGAAGCAGGAAGCTCATTTATCTTTCAGGTACTCAAGCACGGGCTGCGCCTGTTCGCGGGTGGCGTCGACGGCGGCCATGACCTCATCCATCGTGGCATAGCGCGGTTCGCTTTGCAGGGCGGCGTCTTCGGGGACGAGGTAGCCGACGCATTTGGAGTTTTTCATGATCGCGACAGGCTTGCCGCCCGCGCGGTCGAGCACCTTTTGCGGCTCGCGCAGCTCGGTCATGGTGCAGATTTGATTGGTATGCAGGCGTTTCATGGGGTGGCTCCCGTAATGTGTATTTGAATATACATTTTGGAGCGCATTATTTCAAGCATTGCCCCAAGTGTCGGGCGCATCCCCTGAGGGCTGCCGTGTCGTCGGTGATGAGGGTTATGGGGATACCTTCGATGATGTCTGTGTAAGGCCCTCGGGCGGTGAAGGCGGTATCGAACACCTCCCATATGATATGCGGGGCGAGGGCGCGGGCGGTGCCGCCGATGAGGAATAGGCCGCCGGTGGCCATGTGGTGCAGGCAGAGGGCGCCTGCGACCTCGGCCAAGAGGCGGGAAAACAGGGCGAAGGTTTCTTTGGGCTTGGCGGCGATGACCTCTTGCGGCGTGAGGCGCGCGCCTGTCAGCCAGTGGTGCAACCGGGTGAGGCCGGGGCCGGAGAGGGCGGCCTCAACAGGCAGGTGGGGGTGCGTGTCGCGAAGGCTGTCAAAAAGCGGGCGCAGGTCGGGGCAATCGGGCAGGGGCGTGTGGCCGGATTCGGCGGGGGGTACGAAAAGCGCCTTGCCCATCCGGTGTACCACGGCGACGTTGCCGCCGGTGCCAAGGCCAAGGACCAGCCGCGCGCCCTTCGGGTCGGGTGTGCCGGGGCGCAGGGAGGTGAGCGTGTCGGGGGCCAGTGTGTCGAGTGAGTAACCCTGCGCCTGTAGATCATTAAGCAAATGCACGGTTTGCGCGCCGGTGGCTTGGGCCAGTGTGCCCGCCTCAATATGCCATGCGTGGTTGGTGAGTTGGGCGGTATCCCCGCGCACTGGCCCGGCGACGCCCGCGCAGAGGGCGCGCAAGGGGCCGGGGCGCTGGGCGGTCAGGTAGCTTTGCAGAAGGCCGGGGAGATCGGGGAAGTCGGCGTTGCGCAGGCTGGCCACGGTTTCGGGGAGAAGCCCGGTGTTATCGCCCAATCCAACGCGGCAATGGGTGCCGCCCAAATCCACCAGAAGGTCAGTCATCGCGCCAGCGGGCCATGGTGTCACGGGCGGCTTTGGCAAGCATCACCACGTCGATGCCCACGGCCAGAAACTGCGCGCCCCAATCGCGGTAGGTTTGCGCGGTGCTATGGTCCAAGGCGAGGATGCCGGGGGCTTCGCCTGAGGCTTTGATGCGGGCAAGGGCGTCTTTGATCACCTCTTGCACCTCTGGTGTGCTACTGTCACCGGCAAAGCCCATATCGGCGGCAAGGTCCGAGGGGCCGATGAAGACGCCATCCACGCCTTCGACCTTCAGGAT
>DATFKJ010000248.1:0-5600 GCA_035268705.1 Roseovarius sp.
GAGGATCATTGATATCCTCACCCACGCCGCCGAGGCCTTCACCGATCAAGGCATCATCTCGGTCCGGGACGAGGGCGACATTCACCACGCCACTTACCCCGAAATCCTCGGGCGCACCGCGCAACTGGCCCATGCGCTCGACGCGCTTGGCGTAAAGATGGGCGACCGGGTGGCGACGCTGGCATGGAACACCCACCGCCATGTGGAGCTTTACTATGCCCTCGCGGGCATCGGCGCGATCTGCCACACGGTGAACCCCCGCCTTTCGCCTGAACAAATGGCCTATATCCTCAACCACGCGGGCGACAGCCTCCTGTGCATCGACCCAAGCCTCGTGCCCGTAGCCGAGGCCGTGGCGCACGAGGCCCCCGACGGCCTGCGCTACATCATCCTGAGTGACCGGGCGCATATGCCCGACACCACGCTCGACGCGCTCTGCTACGAAGACCTGCTTGCAGGCCGGCCCACAACCTACGACTGGCCCGAGTTCCCCGAGGACACCGCCTCGGGCCTTTGCTACACCTCCGGCACCACCGGGCACCCCAAGGGCGCGCTTTATTCCCATCGCTCCACCGTGCTGCACGCCCTCACCGTGCCACTGGCCCAAACCACCAGTTTCGCGGCGGGCAAACGGGTGATGCCCGTGGTGCCGATGTTCCACGTCAACGCATGGGGCCTGCCCTATAACGCGCCGCTCACAGGCATGACCATGGTCATGCCGGGCCGCCACCTTGACGGCGCAAGCCTCTGGCAATTGATGGAAGACCACGATGTTTATTCCGCATGGGGCGTGCCCACCGTCTGGGCCGGACTGCTGGCCGAGGCGCAGGCCAAGGCCCGCGCCCCCCATGCCTTCCGCGATCTGGTGGTCGGCGGCTCCGCCGCCCCGGCCAGCATGACCGAGGCTTACGAAGGCTTTGGCGTCACCGTGTCCCAAGCATGGGGCATGACGGAAATGAGCCCCATCGGCACCCACGGCGTCGTCCCACTCCGGCTGACCGATGCGCCGCTGTCCGAACAAATGCAAATCAAGACCAGCGCGGGCCGCCGCAAATTCGGCCTCGACTTCAAACTGGTCGATGACGACGGCAAGTGCATGCCCCACGATGGCGAAGCGGTGGGCGAACTTTACGTGCGCGGCAACACCGTCATCACCGGCTACTACGAAAACCCCGAGGCCACGACGGCGGCGATGGACGCTGAGGGCTGGTTCGGCACCGGCGATGTCGCCTCCCTCACCCCCGAGGGACAGCTCATCATCCGCGACCGCGCCAAGGACCTGGTGAAATCCGGCGGCGAATGGATCAGCTCCATCGACCTTGAAAACGCCGCCATCTCGCACCCCTTGGTGAAAACCTGCGCCATCATCGCCGTGCCCCACCCCAAATGGGATGAACGCCCGGTTCTGGTGGTGGTGCCAGAGGGCGATAGCCGCCCCACGCTCGACGACATCCACCAACACATGGACGAACATTTCGCCAAATGGCAGCTTCCCGATGACCTTCTCTTCACCGATGACCTGTCGCTGACCGCCACCGGCAAGATCTCCAAACTCACGCTGCGCCAGAAGTTCGCCGATTACCTCCACCCCGATCAGCGAAAGAGCGGCGCATGAGCCAGGACAACAGCCACCTGTTTGAAAAACCCTCGGCCATGGCCGTGCATCTCGGGATTGAAATGACCGACTGGCAAGAAAGCTACGCCCGCGTCGAGGTACCAATCGCGCCGCATGTGGCCAACCGCCAAGGCATCCCCCACGGCGGGCTGCACGCCACCATGATGGATACCGCCATGGGCTTTGCCGGATGCTTCACCGGCGACCCCGACAAGCACCAGATGGCCCTGACCCTGTCGATGACCGTCAACTACCTCGGTCAGGCCCAAGGCACGCGCCTCATTGCCGAAGGCCACGTCTCAGGCGGCGGGCGCAAAACCTATTTCGCCAAGGCCGAGGTGACGGATGACATGGGCAATCTGCTCGCAACCGCAACCGGGGTGTTCCGCTACCGTGGAACACCCGCCTAGGGCATCGAAATCGCCCCCTCCTCCAGAACCGTCCGCACCCGCTCGGCAAAATGCGGGATCGCCTCATCGTGAGCGGCGAAATCCTCCGGTGCCATCAGGCACCAGCCGATGCCCTCACCGCCGAATTGCACGCCACGCACCCGTTCGGCGGGCAGCCACGCGGCGAAAAACCAGACGCGCCGGGGTTTGGTGTAAAACCGCCGCCATGTCAGATCGGCGGACTCCAGCGTCAGGCCCACTTCCTCGCGGGTTTCGCGCAAAACACAATTCACGGCGCTTTCGGCACCCTCGCGCCCACCGCCGGGCAGATCAAGATACCCCGGCCAAGGAATCCCCGGTGTATGATCGCGCCGCAGCACCAGCAAATCACGCCCCAGAAACAGCATGAGTTTCGCCCCCTCGAACGACTGCTCTTGCGCCAAAATTCCCCCCGATCCATCGTTTCCTGCAAATCACTGCTTACCGGGGATGAGTTTCCGATGAAAGCCGCGTAAGCTAGGGCGACTCTGACGACTGATTGTGCCATGCCCGCTCTCTGCCGCGATTGCCTCGAAACCTTTCCATCCGGCGCGCGCTGTCCCGCTTGTGGCAGCCCCCGGACCCTTGCGCATGACGAGTTGCTCGACCTCTCCATCGCCCATATGGATTGCGATGCCTTCTACGCCAGCGTCGAAAAGCGCGACGATCCCAGCCTCGAAGGCAAGCCCGTCATCATCGGCGGCGGGCGGCGCGGAGTGGTTTCAACCGCCTGTTATATCGCAAGAATTCGTGGCGTCCGCTCGGCCATGCCGATGTTCAAGGCGCTCAAACTCTGCCCCGACGCGGTGGTCATCAAACCCCGGATGGAGGTCTACGCGCAGGTGTCGCGCCAGATCCGCGCGCTGATGAAAGACCTCACCCCGGCGATTGAGCCGCTCTCGCTTGATGAGGCCTTTCTCGATCTAACAGGCACGGCGCGCCTGCACGGTGCGCCACCCGCCGTGATGCTTGCCAAGCTGGTCAAAACCATGCGCGAGGAACTGGGCCTGACCGGCTCCATCGGTCTCAGCCACAACAAGTTTCTGGCCAAGATCGCCTCTGATCTCGACAAACCCCATGGGTTTTCCGTGATCGGGGCGGCGGAAACCGCCGATTTCCTGCATGACAAACCCGTCAGCCTGATCTGGGGCGTGGGCCAAGCCACGCGAACCGCGCTCGACACCGCCGGCATCCGCACCATTTCAGACCTGCTCAGATGGGATAAAACCGATCTCATCGCACGGTTTGGCGCCATGGGCGACCGCCTCTGGCACCTCGCCCGAGGTCAGGATGCCCGCCGGGTCAGCGCCAACACCCCGATGAAATCCATTTCAAACGAAACCACGTTTTCCGAGGACACAGGCGACCTTGATATCCTTGATGGTCACCTCTGGCGGCTGTCCGAAAAGGTGGCCGACCGCGCCAAGGCCAAGGCCATCGCGGGCCGGGTGGTCACGCTCAAACTGAAACGCGCCAACCACGCGATTCTCACCCGCCGCGTGGCCCTGCGCGATGCCACGCAACTGGCCGATACGCTTTATCGCACCGCCCGCGGCTTGATGGATCAACTGGACGACACCGCCCCCTACCGCCTGATCGGCGTGGGCCTGTCGGATTTGGTCCCCCAAGACAACGCCGACCTCTCCGGCGACCTGCTCGATCCCGATGCGAAAAGCCGCGCCAGCGCCGAACGCGCCACCGATTCCATCCGCAAGAAATACGGCGCGGGCGCGATCCTCAAAGGCCGCGCCCTGCGCTAAAACCAACCAAACCCTTCATCTTTCCCAAAATACTCTCGCCGAAGGCGTATTCTTCGTGTGTCATACGTTCTCACTTGGTGTGACTGGAATTAATATTCTCAAAATACCAATAATTTAATGTGTCACCGCATCCTAGAATGAGCCGGTCAGTATCAATCCAAAACGTATATAAAAGAAGCGATGATATCATGGCAAAATCAAATGCATTTACAGTCGCTCAACGCAAATCTCTGCCTGCAGGCAAGCATTGTGATGGAAAGGTGCGTTGGATTCATAAGCGCGCCGATGGCGGGGCACAATGGGTCGTTCGTTTCAAGCTTTAAGGCCGACAAAGAGACATGGGTCTGGGCTCTTTCGGATCCGGCAGCCTTGGCGAGACCAGAAAGAAAGCGGCATGGACTCGCGAGCAGGTAAGGAACGATTCCGATCCAATCAAACAGCGTCGCCTCAAGATCCAACAAAGCAACCTGATAGATGGACGGCTCGAGCCTCTGGCTTGGGCGGTTTATGAGGCGTACAAAGTGTGCCTCAAACACAATGGGCCGGATGGCAAATGGTTCAGCCCTCTGCGGCTGCGCGTTTTGCCGAAGGTGGGGAAAATGCCACTTGTAAAAATCGATCAGGACGACATCGCATATGCCCTCGCTCCGATCTGGCACAAAAAATCGGTGACCGCCAAGAAAGCCGTCTCAAGTCTGAGAAGCGTTTTCAGATACGCGCGTGTAAAAGGTTTTCTTGTGAACCGGGCTGTTATCGAAGACGCGGCTATCATTCTCGGAGAAAACAAGAAGCGCAAAACACCACACTAAAGCGTTTCGCGAAAAACCTGACACACAGATTTTCGCGAAATGCGGTGCTCTGCTCAATTGTTGCACGCGTTCCGCCTTTAGCTGATGTCTCAGGTTAAAGGCGGAACGCTTTAGGCACTTCATTGGAAAGATGTGCCCGCGTTTTACGCAACCCTTCCGGATGATGACACCGTGTAACTGGCATTGAGAACGCTGATCCTGACCGGGGTTCGCGCGGCCTCTGTCAACAACATGCGTTTCGAGCAAAGCCTGGGGCCCGTTTGGGAAATCCCGCCACTGCGCGTTAAGAGCTGGAGTAGACCCACTGAAAGACATCCAAAACCTGAAAACCCTCATAAAGACTTGATGCAATCTGACGGGCGCTACTTGCGGAAGAACTTGCCGCGAACGCGGATGGTGGTAGTTTCAGAACAATTCCAATCAGCCTATAAAGACGCGGTGTCACTGTCTCTAAATCAAAGTCGGCACCTCCCAACCCAGCCACCAGATCGCACAGTTCACCAAGGCGCGGTATCGACTTGCGATCAGACATTACCGTTTTTAAACGCGTATCATAAACGGGCCGATTTGCTTTCCAGGTCAAACAGAAACTTGCAGGCCTGCCCATCTATCGCGCAACACGCCGTGTGGGTGACGCGGATATCGCGGCTGACCAAACGGTGAAAAAGCGTTTCGAATACCGCCAAGTGCCAAAGACACCCGGGCATCGCCAGTGGATTGTCGTGAATGGTCAGATGCATCGGGACTGCTTTCTCACGAGTCACCCGGGCATCGCCCGCAAAGGTCCAGGCGTGTCTACCAATGGCCTTGAGAAGGATCGGGCCTGCCATACTTGGTGGCAAGAGACGCAGCATTGCCCGCGCTGGAGCGGGAATGCGATGTGAAAGGATATAGTCGCCAGTCCTGTGGCCCGCGTCGCGGGCAATCTCGTCCGCCTTGAGCTTCGGAAGTTCCGCAGCGACCGCCCGGTGCAAGGATAAGGCTTCCC
>DATFKJ010000249.1:0-5218 GCA_035268705.1 Roseovarius sp.
ATGTCGGGCTTCACGCCCCAATGCCGCGCGCCGGTCCAATCGCCGGTGCGGCCAAAGCCACAGATCACCTCGTCACTGATCAACAGAATGCCGTACCGGTCACAGACATCGCGCATATGCTTCATAAACGAGGCATCCGGCACGATCACACCGCCCGCGCCTTGGATCGGCTCCATGATGAAGGCGGCAATGGTGCTGGGGTCCTGAAACTCGATCTCGTCCACCATCGCCGCCGCGATCTTCTCTGCCAGCTTGGCAGGGTCGGTTTCGTCAAACGGATTGCGATAGGTATAGGGGCTGGGCAGGTGGAAACAGCCCGGCAAAAGCGGCTCATAGGTGATGCGGAAGCGGTTGTTGCCGTTCACGCTGGCCCCACCCCAATGGGTCCCGTGATAGCCTTTCTTCAGGCTCAGGAACTTGGTTCGCGTCGGCTCCCCGCGCAGGCGGTGATACTGCCGCGCCATGCGCAATGCGGTATCCACGCTGTCCGACCCGCCCGAGGTGAAAAAGACACGGGCCATGCCATCCTCGGCAAAGAACTCCTGCACCGCGTAGGAGGCTTCAATCGCCGCCGGGTTCGACGTGCCCGCAAAGGCCGAATAATAGGGCAATTCCCAAAGCTGATCGGCAATCGCCTGTTTCACTGCGTCATTGGAATATCCAAGGTTCACACACCACAGGCCCCCCACGGCATCCACCGCGCGATGGCCGTCGATGTCGATGATCTCGACACCCTCGGCTCCCTTGATGATTTTGGGGGCGTTCTTTTGCGCATCTCCGGGGTGGCCCATCGGGTGCCACAAATGCCGGGCGTTCATCTCGCGCAGGAAATTATCGTCTTTCATCACGGCGCTCCTTGGGCTGAGTCGGAAATTTGATCAAATCCTGACACCACCCCGCGCCCAAGTCCAGAGGGCTTACCCCTCCTCGCGGCCCCAACCCTCCGATTGCATCTCGCGCAAGCGGCTGGCGGTGCGTTCGAACTCGAAACTGCCTTCGCCTTCGACGTATAAATACTCAGGCTCCGCCGCCGCCGAACAGATCAGGCGCACCTTGGCCTCGTACAACGCATCAATCAGGGTGACAAAGCGCTTGGCCTCGTTGAAATTCGACCGGCTCAGGCGCGGCACATTCTCCAACACCAGAACCCGCGCCGCCTGCGCCAAAGCAAGGTAATCCGCCGGGCCAAGCGGCTTGCCGCAAAGGTCATAGAACGAGGCCCGCGCCACGCCGTTGCGAAACGCCGGAATCTCCACCTCGCGCTTTTTCACATGCAGGGTCAGCGGTTCGCCCCCCTGACCATCGGTCAGGTCTTGCCAAACCTCTGCGATCTGCGCCCGCGCCTCGGCCCCGAGCGGCGCGAAATAGGTGGGCGACCCGGCCAACCGATCCTGCCGGTAATCGGTGGGGCTGACCATCTCATGCACCACCATCCGCTCTTTCAAAAGGTCGATGAACGGCAGAAACAACTGCCGGTTCAACCCGTCTTTATACAGGTCATCCGGCACCCGGTTGCTGGTCGTGATCACCACGACACCCCCCTCGAACAGCGCCTCAAAGAGCCGCCCCACGATCATCGCATCGGTGATATCGGTGATCTGCATCTCGTCGAAGGCCAAAAGGCGCACCTCGTCGACAACCTGCTTGGCGACAGGGGCAAGGGCATCCTCCACGCCTTCGGCGCGGGCCTTGTGCATCCCGGCATGAATTTCCTGCATGAAGGCATGGAAATGCACCCGGCGGCTTGGCACCTCCAAACCCTCGACGAACAAATCCATCAACATGGATTTGCCGCGCCCTACACCGCCCCACAGGTAAAGCCCCTTGATCTCGGGCGCGGCAGTTCGCCGGAACCAACCCCGCTTGACCGGCTGCGAAAGGCCCTGTTCAATGCGCGAAAACTCCGGCAGCACCGCCTCCTGCGCTGCGTCGGCAGTCAGACGGCCCTCGGCCACCAGCCGGGCATAGCGATCACTCAAACTCTCCATGGCCCCGCCATACCGCACCGCATTTCGTTAGGGAAGAACCCGCGCCTAATTGGCATACCCCAAGGCCCGCACCTCATCCGCCAAGCCTTCGCGCAACCGCACCTGATCCTCGTCCGAAAGCTCCTGCCGCCAGCGGCCCGACTGGCCCGACTGGATGTGCCGATCCACCAGATGCGTGTTGCTGTCCTCGCGCAGCGTGCGGCGGCTGTTGCGGATCGTCTTGATGCCCTCGCCTTTCCCTTCGGCCACGGCTTGGGCAATCCTGGCGTGCGCGCTCTGACTGGTGGCCGCGCAAATCTCGGCCACCGGACCCGCATCCAACTCAACCCCCAAGGCCCCGGCGATCCGCCGAACATACGCAGGCGTATCGTCTACCAAATCCTCGTACCGGACCGGCATGCCCCCAGTGGCCGCCAAGGTCTGACGATGAAACCGCACGTAATGGCGCATATTCGCCATGGACAAGTCCAATGGATGATCGTGCAGCCGCATCAGCGAAACACAACAATCCCTCGGATCACGGAAGTTGCAAAAACTCACGACCTCGCGGCCCAAGGCCTGAACCCGCCGCGTGTCCTCCTCCGTCCATTGGTGGCAATGAAAGATCACAAACCGATCGGCATGGCCCCGCCCCATCACCTCGCGCAGCATCTCACCGGGGCTGGCGGGCGGGTTAAGGCTTTCAACCTCGCCATGCCCCTCCAAAACCTTGCGCACAATCGCATTGACCAAAACCGTGCCACTGCGCGGAATTCCTGAATTCAGAACGATCATACCTGCCCTCAAAGCCTTTTGCCCAACCCTACCGCCGCCTCCCCGCAAGGGCTACCGCTGATGTACCCCATCACAATCGCTGAATTGACCACCCCCCGAAAACCCCTAAGGTCGCGCCCAGCGAACCAAGGACAGTGCATGCAAAAATCCACCCCCCTCTTCACGCCCGTCCTGATCGCGGGCTGCGTGATCATGCTGATCTCCTTCGCGATCCGCGCTTCCTTCGGGGTGTTCCAGATCCCGATTGCCGAAGAATTCGGCTGGCTCCGGGCCGAATTTTCGCTCGCCATCGCCATTCAGAACCTCGCATGGGGCATCGGCCAACCCATCTTCGGCGCCATCGCCGAACGCATCGGGGACCGCAAGGCCATCATCCTCGGCGCGCTCACCTATGCCGCAGGGCTAGTGCTCTCGTCCTTCGCGGTCACGCCCGAGGCGCATCAATTCTACGAAATCCTCGTGGGCTTCGGCATCGCCGGCACCGGCTTTGGCGTGATCCTCGCCGTGGTGGGCCGCGCCAGCAGCGACAAGAACCGCTCCATGAGCCTCGCCATCGCCACCGCCGCAGGTTCCGCCGGCCAAGTTTTCGGCCCCCCGGTGGCCGAGGCCCTGCTCAGCGTCATGAGCTGGCAAATGGTCTTCGTGACCTTCGCCGCCACCGTGTTGGCAAGCCTGATATTCCTGCCCCTCATGCGCGCCCCCGAACCCGCCTCCAAGGCCGAGCTTCAGGAATCCATGGGCCAAATCCTTGGCAAGGCCTTCCGCGATCCCTCCTATACACTGATCTTCCTTGGCTTCTTCTCCTGCGGCTACCAACTGGGCTTCTTCTCCTGCGGCTACCAACTGGGCTTCATCACCGCACATTTCCCCGCCTTCGTCACGGAAATGTGCGGCCCCATCGCCCCCGGCGGTGTGCTGCATTCCATGGGCATCACCTCCACCTCGGCGCTTGGCGCGGCGGCCATCGCCGTCATCGGCCTAGCCAATATCGCAGGCACCCTGACGGCAGGCTGGCTCGGCAACCGCTATTCCAAGAAATACCTGCTGGCGGGCATCTATGCCGGGCGCACGATCATCGCCGCCGCCTTCATCATGGTGCCGATGACCCCCGCCACCGTGCTTTTGTTCTCGGCCAGCATGGGGGCGCTTTGGCTCGCCACGGTCCCCTTGACCTCGGGCCTCATCGCGCATCTCTACGGGCTGCGCTACATGGGTACGCTCTATGGCATCGTCTTCTTCAGCCACCAATTGGGCAGCTTCCTTGGCGTCTGGCTTGGCGGGCGCGTTTATGACCTGACGGGTGGCTATACCATGGTCTGGTGGATCGGCGTGGGCGTCGGCGCCTTCTCGGCTCTCGTCCACCTGCCCGTGCGCGAGACACGCCTGATCCCCAAAACCACTTGAGGCCACGCCACCACCCCGCTATCTCAGGGCGTCAAAGGAGCCCAGCATGAGCCTCAACACCTTCGGACACCTCTTTCGCGTCACCACATGGGGCGAAAGCCACGGCCCCGCCCTTGGCGCCACCGTCGATGGCTGCCCCCCGGGCGTGCCCGTGGATGAAGCGTTCCTGCAACAATGGCTCGACAAACGCCGCCCCGGTCAGAACAAGAACACCACCCAGCGCGATGAACCCGACGCAGTGCAAATCCTGTCGGGCGTGTTCGACGGCCAAACCACCGGCACCTCGATCCAGCTTATGATCGAAAACACCGATCAACGCTCCCGCGACTATGGCGAGATTGCCCAGACCTTCCGCCCCGGCCACGCCGATATCACCTACCACCAGAAATACGGGCTACGCGATTATCGCGGCGGCGGGCGCAGCTCGGCCCGCGAAACGGCAGCCCGCGTGGCGGCCGGTGGCATCGCCCGCGCGGCGCTACGCGCACTGGTGCCGGGGCTAGAGATCATGGGCTACATGACCCGCATGGGCGAAATGACCATCGACCGCGACAACATCGACTGGGCCGCAGTGGGCACCAATGATTTCTGGCTCCCCGATGCCAAGGCCGCGCCCGAGTGGGAGGCCTACCTGCAAAAACTCCGCAAGGACAAAAACTCCGTCGGGGCCGAGGTCGAAGTGGTGGCGCGCGGCGTCCCCGTGGGCCTCGGCGCGCCGGTCTATGGCAAGCTCGACACCGACCTTGCCGCCGCCATGATGTCGATCAACGCCGTCAAAGGCGTGGAAATCGGCGAAGGGATGGAGGCCGCCCGCCTGATGGGGACTGAAAACGCCGACGAGATTTTCATGGGCGACAACGGCCCTGAGTATTCCTCGAACCACGCGGGCGGCATCTTGGGCGGCATCTCCACGGGCCAAGACGTGATCGTGCGCTTCGCCGTTAAACCCACCTCGTCGATCCTCACGCCGCGCCGGTCCATCCGCATGGACGGCACGCCCACCGAGGTCGTGACCAAGGGCCGCCACGACCCCTGCGTCGGCATCCGCGCCG
>DATFKJ010000250.1:0-3591 GCA_035268705.1 Roseovarius sp.
TATGCGCGTCGTATCCCGCCAGTTGGAGGCCGAGGGCGCCCTGTCAAATGGTACGATCTTCCGGGTCGGTGCGGAATATTCCGATAAAACCAGCCTTTTGAAGGCCGGTAGTTGGCTGATCCCCGAGGGCGCCAGCATGAGCGAGATCACCGATATCGTTACCCGTGGCGGAGCCAGCACCTGTGGCACCGAGGTGGTTTATCGAATCGGTGTGACGAGTGCGGACGTTCAGGTGCGCGAGTTGGACCCGGCCACCAACCGGTACGAGGAAAAGGCGGAGTTTACTCCGGGCGAGGATGAGCCCCCGCAAATATTTGAAAACGTTCGGGAAAAAGCCGATACGCGTTATCGGATCGCGGTGGCCGAAGGCGTGACAAGCTGGCAGATCGTCAATGGATTGCAATCGGTCGACGTTCTGGAGGGAGAGGTTGGCGAAACCCCGCCCGAAGGTAGCCTTGCGCCCGACAGTTACGAGGTGAGCGAGGGCGATGCGCGCGGCAGCGTGACCGAAAGAATGCGGGCTGCGCAAGATGCTATCCTTGCCAATGCGTGGCAGAACCGGGCCGATGACATTCCGCTTGAGTCACCCTACGAGGCGTTGATCTTGGCCTCGATCATCGAGAAGGAAACCGGCGTGCCAAGTGAGCGCGAGCAGGTGGCGAGTGTTTTCACCAATCGCTTGCGGCAGGGGATGAGATTGCAGACCGACCCGACCGTGATTTACGGGATTACCGAGGGTGAAGGTGTGCTTGGCCGGGGGTTGCGGCGGAGTGAACTTCGGGCCGAAACCCCTTGGAATACTTACGTAATTGACGGTTTGCCGCCGACGCCGATTGCCAACCCGGGCCGGGCGAGCATCGAGGCGGCGGTCAGTCCTCTGGACACCGATTACATCTTCTTCGTGGCCAAGACGCTGGACCCGCGCGACGGCCATCTCTTTGCCGAGACGCTGGCCGAGCATAACGAGAATGTCGCCCGCTACCGCGCCTTGGAAGCCGAGCGCGACAACAACTAGGATTTTTGTACAACTTGTACATTTACCCCCCCGAGTTTTGCACAAAACTCGGGGGGTTTTTGTTTGCGGATGTACAAGCTGTACAGATCTGCGGGGGTTGGCGCGTTGGTGCGCAGTGGATGCGCACCCTACGGATGAGGCGCGCTGCGCCGCCGCGCCAAAGACGACGCGCCCCCACGCGGCGGCTTTTTGGCCAACGCAGAGCGCGGTTTGAGGTTTTCCGGATACGGCTGCCATAAAGTACACCCGCACAGAGCGGCCAATCCCCGCCGCGCGCGTCGTCTTTGCCGCGGCCCGTCGCTGTCGTGGCTTTGGTGCGGTGCGCATCAATGCGCACCCTACGGTGGATGCAACACCCACCGCACGCCTTGCCCACCACCTTTTAACCTTTCGCCAAGACAACTGGTCTCGCTGGAAGGGGCAGGGTGCTGCCTCTCTCGTTCGGGGAAGGGACAGGTAACATGAGGCAGAGCACACATGGTCTTGATCACCCCCGACGACGGGCCTTCGGGCCTGACCACCTCGATCCGGTCGCTGGAGCGCCAATTGGCGGACATGCGGCAGGAATTGGTGGCGAAATACGAACAGCTCAGGGCTGGAGATCTGAGCAATCTGAAGGATGGCGCGAAGGCCACCGCCGAAATTCGGCAATGGCTGAAGATCGCCTTGGAAGCGGAGGTGCAACTTGAAAAGCATCGGAAAAAAGAAAAGGGCATCGTCCACGACTATGCCCTCGACTTCGACGCAGCACGGACTGCGATCGGGTGCCGCCTGGATCGCCTCAGAAGGGCCAGATGCTCAGGACGAGTTCCTCGATGCGCTGAGCGAAGGTGAGTTGCTGGCGCTGCCCTATTTGTTCGAGTTCTGGGCGTTGGACCATCAATTGCCGCCCGAGGGTGATTGGCGCGCTTGGGTCATCATGGGCGGGCGCGGCGCGGGGAAAACCCGCGCCGGGGCCGAATGGGTGCGCGCGCAGGTGGAGGGCGCGACGCCGCTTGCGCCGGGGCGCTGTCAGCGCTTGGCCTTGGTGGGGGAAACCATGGATCAGGTGCGCGACGTCATGATCTTTGGCGAAAGCGGGATCATGGCTTGTTCACCCCCTGATCGGCGCCCGGTGTGGCAGCCGACGCACAAGCGGTTGATGTGGCACAACGGGGCCACGGCGCAGGTGTTTTCGGCGCATGACCCCGAGGCCCTGCGCGGGCCGCAGTTTGACGGCGCTTGGGTGGATGAGCTGGCGAAGTGGAAGAAGGCGCGCGAGACATGGGATATGTTGCAATTCGGGTTGCGGTTGGGGGAGCATCCGCAGGTTTGCGTGACCACCACGCCGCGCAACGTGGGAGTGTTGAAAGAGGTGGTCGGGCAGGAAAGCACGGTTGTGAGCTCTGCCTCCACCGAGGCCAACAGTGCCTATCTGGCGCAGTCGTTCCTTGACGAGGTGCGCACGCGCTATGCCGGGACGCGTTTGGGGCGTCAGGAATTGGAGGGCGTCTTGCTGGACGAGGCCGAGGGCGCGCTTTGGACCACGCGGATGTTGGAGGCCTTGCAGGTGGATGACCTGCCCGAGTTGGACCGCGTTGTGGTGGCGATTGATCCGCCGGTCACCGGGCGCGAGGGATCGGACGAGTGCGGCATCGTGGTGGCCGGTGCCGTCACCCAAGGCCCGGTGCAGGATTGGCGGGCCTATGTGCTTGCCGATTGCAGCCTCGGGGCGGCGAGCCCTGCGTCTTGGGCCAATGCGGCCATTCGCGCGATGGAGCAATTCGGGGCCGAGCGTTTGGTTGCCGAGGTCAATCAGGGCGGGGATCTGGTGGCACAGGTCATCCGGCAGGTTGACCCGCTTGTGCCGGTGAAATCGGTCCATGCCAGCCGGGGCAAAGTGGCGCGGGCCGAACCGGTGGCGGCTTTGTACGAGCAGCGGCGCGTTTTTCATGCGCGGGGTTTGGGTGATCTGGAGGACCAGATGTGCGCGATGACGGCACAGGGGTATGAGGGCAAGGGCAGCCCGGACCGTGTGGATGCGCTTGTTTGGGCCTTGCATGAATTGATGATCGTGCCGGCGGCCAAGTGGCGGCACCCGAGGGTGCGGGCGGTGTGATGCGAGGCGTTATTCGAAGTACTCGACGATCTGCTTGGGGCCTGTAAGGAACGACAGGACAACCGGCAGCAATGCCACGATCACGAACATGGGGGCCGGTCCGAGTGTATCGGATGCGGCCCCTGCCACTGTTGGGCCAAGGACGCTACCGGCGGCCAAGGCGAGCAGGGCTGCCGTGAAGCTGACCGAGGGTTGGCTGGGAAAGAGCCGTTCGGACCAGAAGGCGAGAACCGCGCTCATCATCATGACATTGATGCCTTGCAGGGCGGAGGCGAGCAGCACCCCGGCCCAATTTGCCGGGGCGAGGGCCACGAGCGCGAGGGACAGGGCGCTGGCCCATAGCAGCAAGCGCACGAGCCACGCCAGACCGGTGCGTGCCTTGACATGGTCGGTGAATAGACCGGCCAGACCCGACAGACCGTAGACCGTGAAGACCACGGCGGGGGCGAGGCCTTGGGCCAGTCCGGGAAGGGGGCCT
>DATFKJ010000251.1:0-3082 GCA_035268705.1 Roseovarius sp.
TTCCTCATACTCGGTGTAATGCCCATGGGCATGCACGCCCGCCTCGTCATCGGCCACCTCGATCACGATGGGCGCGGGGCCTTCCATTTGTTCCACGGCATCGGCCAGTACCGGCAGGAACTGCGGGTCGACAAGTAAGGCCTTGGCCTCCCCATGATCGAGAATGTACGCGATCGTGTCGGCTTCCAACCGGGTGTTGATCGCGTTCAAAACCGCCCCACAGGCAGGGACACCGAAATGCGCTTCGGCATGGGGGGGCAGGTTGGGAAGGATCGTGGCAACCACATCACCGGGCGCAACACCCAGTTTCGCCAGTCCAGACGCCAGCCGCGTGCAGCGTTCGTAGTACTCCGAATATGTCCGGCGGATGAATTTATAGACCACCGCTTCTTGGTCTGGATACAGGCGGCGGGCGCGTTTAAGATGTGACAGTGGCGTCAATGGCACGAAGTTTGCCGCATTCCTTTCAAGCCCGGTTTCGTCCCGCATCCAGCCCATGGTCTCTCCTCCCTGATTCCCCTGCGTTAAGGTGCTGGAGACCTTATTGAGTTTGCATCTGTATTCAATTGGTAATTGTCAGACAATTGAATTTGACCTTGAAATTCAATGGCCATGCTTGTGTCATGGGGGGCTCCGCCGTAGCGTCGCAAACATGATCTTTTCGCCCGGTCGCAACTATATCTTCGTGCATATCCCCAAAACCGGGGGTACTTCCATGGCGCTTGCGCTTGAGGGGCGGGCGATGAAGGATGACATCCTGATCGGTGACACGCCCAAGGCCAAGCGCCGCCGAAAGCGCCTTAAGGGCATTAAAACAGCCGGGCGGCTTTGGAAGCATTCGACACTGGCCGATATTGACGGTCTGGTTTCGACCGCCGAGATCGACAGCGCCTTTGTCTTTACCTTGGTCCGCAACCCGTGGGACAGGATGGTCAGTTACTATTACTGGCTCCGAACGCAAGCGTTCGACCATCCGGCCGTGACGCTGGCAAAACAGGTTGATTTCACGACGTTTCTGAACGCCCCCAGCACACAATCCGCGATGCGGGCCGCGCCCTACGGGCATTACGTGACAGATGCCCAAGGGCGCGAGGTTTGCGATAGCTTCATTCGGTTGGAGCAACTTGAGGAAGACAGTGCGCCCCTGTGGGACCACCTTGGATTCCGTCTCGACCTGCCCGTTAACAATCAATCAACCCGCGATCGTGATTATCGGACCTACTATACGGAAAGCGATTCGGATCTCGTCCAATCCCTGTTTGCGCAAGACATCGACCGGTTTGGGTACACTTGCTGAGCATTGGTTAATGCGAAACCGACGATTAGTTTCAAGTTTTAGTGTTTATTGATGCCAAGACATGAACAGTGCCGCATTTCGGCCCTGTTCCTGACCAAGGAGCGGCACGAGAATCGCTCTTTATCGTCTCATCAAATCGGCGGCCGGCTACCACTGGTCGAGAAGAGGGGATTGGCGAAATGCTTGATTGGATGTCTGCACCATCTACGGGGACCAAACGTAAAGCGGAAGTCACAGGAGCGATTGATGGCGCGGCCACGGGCGTCATGACAGGATTGATCGCCGGTACGCGCGTGGCAACCGCCATGGGCTGGCGCAGGATCGACGCGATTTCGGAAGGTGATCAAGTGCTGACCTTCGACAATAACCTACAGTACGTCACCAAGGTCACGCGTGTTCGCCTGTGGGACGGCGAAGGTGATTGCCCCCGCCGCTTTTGGCCGCTTTGTGTGCCTGCGGGTGTCTTGGGCAATCGCACCGGTATGAAAATCCTTCCTGGTCAACCTGTTATGTTGGAAAGCGACACTGCCGAGGCCATCTATGATGATCCCTTCGCACTTGTGCGGGCCCGCGTTCTTGAGGGCATCCGCGGCATTGACCGCACGCCCCCGGCACCGAACGCCGAGGTGATCCTGCTGCATTTTGCGGATGAACAAGTGGTGTTCGGCGATAGTGGCGCACTCTTCTTTTGCCCCTCGTCACGCGACTTGATCGAGCGGTCATTGGCCGGTGATGAGTCATTGTATTCCATCTTGCCTGTGCATGAAGCCCTGCGCCTTGTCGATCATATCGAGGCTGTTGGCACCTGTTCAGGCCCGGCGTCCCCTCGTCACCTAGACAATGCCGCCGCCGCTTGATTTCGGTAATGTGTCGTCAACCGGCGCGTCGCGTTCACTCGGCGCGCGCCTTGATGCCTCAAGATCGCGCGAATGAGACAATCGCCGACGCCAAGCAATCCAGGCTGTCAGTCCATGCCGAAGAACTTGGCAAGTAACTGGTAAGTAACGATAATTCCGTGCAAGCGACAAGCAGGTGATCGGCACCTTGATCCAGCAAAACCTGCGCAAGTCGGGAAAGCTCGGGGCCGGTTTCCTCGGCGGGCTTGCCCGCCTTCACCGCACGGATCACTTGCAAAAGCTCATCGTCGTCAGGCAGCGTCAGTTGACTCAGCCCGCGTTCCGAAAAAGGCGCGTCGAAAACGCCTGTCAAACGGGTTGCGGGAGAGGCCAGCATACCAATCCGCTCAGCTCCGCACTCTGCCAAATGATCGGCGGTCAAGTCCAGCATGTTCAAAAAGGGTTGGCTGCTCGCCGCCTCGATAACCGGCGCATAGTGATGCGCCGTATTGCAAGGCATTGCCAGTGCGGAAACGCCCGCTTTTTCAAGGTCTTGCGCCATATGCGCGAGCACCGGTGCCGGGTCCTCGCCGGTGCCTTCGATCAAGGCTTTGATCCGGCTGGGGACCTGCGGGTTCTGATAAACGATCATCGGTATGTGATCGGCGTCGTCGCGGGCATCGGGAACCGCGTCGAATACCTTTTGCATCAACAAGATCGTGGCCTCCGGCCCCATCCCACCAAGGATGCCGATTGTTTTCATGTCCGTGTCCCTTTGTCCGCGCAGCGGCGTCTTGGATTACCCGGCACTCAGTTTGCCGGTATCGGCCAGTCGATCAAGCCGAATATCGGCGCTTCGGGCATGGCCTTCCATTCGTTCTTCGCGGCTGATCCGGGCACTCACACGCGCGAGATCGGGCAGCGCGCGTTCATCCACGTGTTGCCAAGT
>DATFKJ010000252.1:0-4077 GCA_035268705.1 Roseovarius sp.
AGGGCCTCTTGGGCGACGCGATACATTGCGATCTTGGCCTCGTCGTCCAGACGGTTACGAAAGACCACCGTTTCGAACTCCACCGTGATGCCGGTGCGGGTGCCGAAATCCTCGGCCAGCGCCTTGATGGCGGGACCGACGCCCAGATCGTCCAGAACGCCGGGGCGCAGGTCGCGGCTGATGCGGCGGACCTCTTGGATCGCACCCGAGAGATGTTCGATCCCCCGGTCGAGGTTTTCCGAGGCGCGGGCATCCCCCATGGACAACCGCCGCTTGGCCGCATCCAGTGCATAGCGCACGCCGACAAGGATTTGACTGATCCCGTCATGCAATTCGCGGGCCACGCGGCCGCGCTCTTCTTCCTGTGCGTCGAACACCCGTTGGGTCAGGCGTTTCAGCTTGGCATCGGCCAGCCGCCGCTCACGGATGTTGATGAACAGGCCCGAGGTAAAGACCAGTAACAGCGCGGCCAGTGTGATCGCCCCGATATACAGGAAGGTGCGTTCGATACGCGCCTCCACCTGTTCGCGGGACGCCGCGACGGTGGCCTTCACGTCATCGACGAAAACACCCGTGCCCACGGCCCACCGCCAATCCTGAAAGCCGATCACATAGGTGATCATGCGGGCCACCTCACCGGTCGAGGGTTTGGGCCAGTCATAGCTGTGATAGCCGCCGCCGGTGCGCGCGGTCCTTATGAGTTCATCGGTGATCGGGACGCCGTTGGGGTCGGTCATGCCGGACCAGTTGGCCCCGATCAGGTCGGTCTCCCGCGGGCTGACAAGGTTGTTGCCGTCATAGTCATAGACAAAGAAATACCCGTCCTGCCCGTACAAAAGCGCCGAAAGGGTCTGCGTGACCAGCTCTTTGGCCAGTTCATCATCGGGGGCTGCGCGGCCATAGGTGTTGATGATCGCGCTTCGGGCAATCGACAGGTAATTGCGCAATTCGGCCCGCTTGGCGGCGATCAGTTGCGCTTCAAGCTGCTGAATTTCGCGCTCGGCCAGTTGCCGCGATTGCAGGGTGACCAGCACCGAGATGACCACCGCCGCCACGACAAAGGGCAGGGTGGCGATCAGGAAGATCTTTTGCCCGTAGTTCAGGCGGATCATGTCGCGCAGGCGTCGCATGACGCGATTCGATACGCCGAATCGAGGAAGAATCCCAGATGTTTGCCGTGATTCCATGCGAAACTCGCCCGCTTTGGTTAAAACTCCTTACCATTTTGGCCGTGCTCTACGCAGTACTAGGTATTCCCATGCTCCAAGAGCCACGCTAGTGTCCGTCCACTTGCAACGATCCGCACGCTGCCGGGAGGGCCGCGTGCATCAAAATGATCTGGGAGGATATAGTTCATGGATCGCCGTTCTTTCCTTAAAAATACTGCTCTGGGTGGCTCGGCCGCTGCCGCGACATCGCTGGCCGCACCGGCATATGCGCAGGGCAACCGCACCCTGACCATGGTCACCACCTGGGGCCGTGGCCTTGCCGGTGTGTTCGACGCCGCCCAAAAGGCGGCTGACAACATCAACGCCATGGCCGACGGGCAACTGACCGTTGATGTGAAAGGCGCGGGCGAGCTTGTGGGCGCCTTCGAGGTCTTCGACGCGGTGACGGCCGGTCAGGCTGACATGTACCACGGTGCAGACTATTACTTCGTGGGCCAGCACCCGGCCTATGCATTCTTCACCTCGGTGCCCTTCGGCATGACCGCGCAGGAACTGGCCAACTGGTACTACCACGGCAACGGCCATGCCCTGCACGACGAACTGGGCCAGATCTTTGGCCTCAAGTCGTTCCTTGCGGGCAACACCGGCGCGCAGGCGGGGGGCTGGTATTCTAAAGAGATCAAAGGCCCCGAAGATTTCAACGGCCTGAAGTTCCGGATGCCCGGCCTTGGCGGTAAAGCCCTTGGTAAACTGGGTGCCTCGGTTCAAAACCTTCCGGGCGCGGAAGTGTACCAGGCGCTGGCGTCCGGTGCCATCGACGGGACCGAGTGGATCGGGCCTTGGGCCGATGAAAAGGCCGGTTT
Organism: Roseovarius sp.; assembly: GCA_035268705.1. GTDB lineage: Bacteria > Pseudomonadota > Alphaproteobacteria > Rhodobacterales > Rhodobacteraceae > Roseovarius. The sequence goes on from DATFKJ010000252.1 coordinate 2,033, forward strand.
CCAGGAAATCACCAAGTTCTACTACACCGCGGGTTTCCACGAGCCGGGCGCGGGCCTGTCGATCGGCATGAACCGCGACGTCTTTGACAGCCTGACGCCGTCGCAGCAGAAGATCGTCGAGATCGCCTGCGCCGAAGCGCACCAGTGGAACCTTGCACAGTTCCTGTCGAACAACGGGGCCGCCCTGCAGCGCCTTGAATCGGCTGGCGTCAAGACGCTGGAATTCCCGGAAAGCGTCTGGGATGCCTTCGGCAAGGCGTCGAACGAAGTCCATCAGGAAAACATGGCCGACGACATCTACAAGAAGGTCCACGATGACTACATGGATGCGATGAAGGCCTCGTCGGGCTGGATCCAGAAGTCGGAAGGCGCTTACCGCGCACAGCGTGACCGCGTGCTGGGCTGATCGCCCGCAAGCCTGATCAATCCTGATCCGGCGGGCCTTGGGGGTGTCCCGAGGCCCGCCCATTCCAATTTCGGACCGCCAGACCGGTCCGCAGACAAGAGGGGCGTGGGGGAACGATGCTGGACGCAATCCTCTGGTTTTTCCAGAATATCGGCCTTGCCTTTTACCATCTAGGATATGCACTGACCCATCCGGGCCTCTGGCTGGACTGGTCCAACAAGGAAGCGATCATGCGGTTCGTCTATTACGGCGGCTCGGTCGAGTTCTTCTTTGTGGTCTTCACCGCCTTTCTGGTCATCACCGGGATCGGCATGTGGAAAACTGGTTTCCTGTGGGGCGTCGTCCGGGTGTTGGAAGGCTTTGCCAATACAGTGGGGCGGTTCTTTGCATGGGCTGGCCTGATCATGGTGATTCAACAGATCATCATCATCTTTATCCAACGGATTTTCGCCCGACCCGATATTGTCTTTGGTTTCGGTATCCCGCTGGAATTCGATATCAGCTGGTACGCCGAGGAGCTCAAGCTTTATAACGCGCTCGTTGTCACGCTGTGCTGTACCTACACCTTCGTGCAGGGCGGGCATGTGCGGGTGGACCTTGTCTATTCGGCCATCGGTCACCGCGCCAAGCGCGTGATCGACATGGCAGGCTCGCTCATTTTCATGATGCCCATGGCGGTCCTGACCTGGATGTATGGTTGGTACTTCATGTGGCGGCACCTGATCGTGCCGAAACCCTCGGCCTCGGACGGGTTGGACCGGCTGTTGCTAAAGTCCCGCGCACTGCGTTGGAACGTGGAAACCATCGGCTTTTCGCCCAATGGCTTCAATGGCTACTTCCTGTTCAAGGTGCTTCTGGTGGCCTTCGCCGGGATGATCTTCCTGCACGCCATTGCCTTCTTCTACCGCTCGTACCTTGAGTGGCGCGAAGGCGAGGGCAGCGTGAACAAATACCTCGACAAGGACAGCCTTGGCGACGGTGAAGAAGCCTATGAAGGCACACACTAAAAGGGGCAGGACACATGCTATTCGGACTTGACGGCGTCGAGATCGGCCTGATCATCGTATTCCTTTGCCTCTTCGGGGGCATTCTTTCCGGCTTTCCGGTGGCCTTTGCCATCGGCGGGGCGGGGGTTATTTCCTTCACCATCATCGCCGCGCTCGACAGTGCGGGGCTGCTCATTCACCAAGCGATCGACACCTCGTCGGATGCCTTCCGCGCGGTGGTGGCCACGGGGCTGAAGCCGGAAAGCATATCCGTCTTTACCCACCCCGAGTTACCAAGGGTCGGTATGCCGGTCTTCCCGCAAGGCTGGGAAACCGCGCTTGATCGCAACGTGAGCTTCATCGTCAACCGCATCAACGAACGCGTCCTTGCAGGCCAGTCGATTGAGACCCTGCTGGCGGTTTTGATGTTCGTGATGATGGGGATCACGCTGGAACGCTCGAAAATCGCCAATGACCTGTTGACCACCATGGCCAAGGTTTTTGGTCCGCTGCCCGGTGGTCTGGCGGTGTCGGTGGTTGTCGTGGGGGCCTTCCTTGCAGCCTCGACGGGGATCGTCGGTGCGACCGTGGTGACCATGGGCTTGCTGAGCCTGCCCACCATGTTGCGCAACAACTATAGCCCCGAGATCGCC
>DATFKJ010000253.1:0-6719 GCA_035268705.1 Roseovarius sp.
TTTCCGGCGCCCAGCTCGCGCGCCGGGTGTTCGCGGCGGCGGACGCTCCACGCGAGCCTCCGACGGCCTGCGGCCACCGCCGCTCCCACACCGGTTCTCGCGGGCCAAGGTACACCGGTCCATTCCAGCGCGTTCCGATGACGGCGCGGACGCGGCTTTTTTGCGGTCGCCACTGTCGAGGGTCTCGCCTCGCAGTGCCAGCGGCCGGATCGTCTCTTTCTTCAGGCCGCATGGGCGAGTTCGTGGATGCGAAAGGCCGGTCGGCTTTCCAGGTGGTGCCGATTGTCAAAGCGAAGACAGGTTCGAACCAGTCTGCCAGCACCACTCGTCCTGTAGGTCGAGGGTGCAGGTCAGCCCATGCGGCCGGCTAGAACTTTGGATACAATGGATGACTCCCCCCACGAGCTATAATGCAACGACGCCCCTAAAGTGCTATTCTAGAACCTTAATGCGACAAAAATGTTGCCAAGGGGCTTGCGGCGCGGCAGAGTAGATCCTGGAACAGGGAGAAGGATTCGGGCGAAGCGCTTGGCTTGGCGGCTTTGGTGCCCAAGTGCTGGTTGCTTGTACCCCGAGGGGACTCATGTGGTGTGTACTTCGGAGTGGAATCGCCGAAAGGCAAGTCCACAATGCGCTTCGGGCCTAGAGCTGGAAGAAACAGGCGCGCCATAATTTGCTGAGCCCACCTACGGAAAATGGAGGAGGTCGTGCGCAGAATAACGGAAATGCTTATTTTGACGCTCCGTGGATTTTGCGCCTTCCTGATAATCGCCAGTGTGGGGCTGATCGCCACGAATTCGATAGGGCGATATGCCTTTCATAATTCAATTGTTTGGGCCGAGGAGGTTCTGGGTTTTGCCCTGGTCTGGATGGTGTTTGCAGGTGCTGTACTTGTGACAGAAAGAAACGAGCATCTGAGTATGAGCCTGTTCACGGAAAATGCGCCTTATTGGGTGCGGCAGCTGCTTGGCATGTTTTCGGATATTCTGCTGTTGGTCATTGCATCTTTCATTTCCTACCAAGGCTTTGAAGCGATCTCAGACATTAACTATGTGAGTCAGGCAGCCAGGCTGCCACTGAACTTCGTGAACGCGGTAATTCCTCTCGCTTTCGCGGCGATAACAGTCATTCTGGCGATCCGTATTGTCGCCCGCTTTCCAAATCTCATGACCTATAAGCGGGGTCAGGACCTCGATGCGTCAGAGCAAAGTGATGTCTCGGAGTCTTCGAAGTGACACTCTTTACGATCCTGGTGCTACCGGTACTCCTGCTTATTCTGGGCGCACCGGTCTTTGCGGTGATAATGGCGTCGGCAACGATCGCCATGATCTTCACCCTCGATCTACCTATCACGCTGACCCAGACGGAATTATTCGGTGGGGTCAATAACTATAGCCTGATCGCCGTTCCATTCTTCATTTTTGCTGGTGCCATAATGACAGCTGGAAGAATGTCAGAGCGCCTCGTGAACCTTGTGCTGTCAATGATCGGCTGGATAAGGGGGGGACTCGGTGCCACCATTGTTGGAGCCGCGACCGTTTTCGGCGCAATTTCGGGATCGAGCCCTGCTACCGTCGCTGCTATTGGTGGGTCGATGTATCCGTCGCTTCTGCGAAATGGGTACCCTGACCACGTCGCTGCGGGGCTGATTGCATCTTCCGGTGCGATCGCGGGGATCATTCCGCCCAGCATCGCGTTGATACTTTACTCTGTGGCGGCGGAAGAGTCGGTTCGGGATCTTTTCATCGCCGGAATTTTGCCCGGTATGTTTATTTCGTTGCTGATGGCTACTTATATTGTTTTCACGGCTCGCAGGCTTGGGATCAATGACAAGCGCAAGTGGTCACTGGCGGGGACGTCGAAAAGTATTCAGCAAGGCAGCTGGGCCCTGGGAATGCCGCTCATCATACTCGGCGGCATATATGGCGGTATTTTTTCTCCAACGGAAGCCGCTGGGATCGCATGCATCTACGCGGCTTTTGTTTCACTGGTCGTCTATCGATCAATGTCCCTGCGCGAACTTTGGAAAGTAGCTGCGGATTCGGTTTTTCTGACAGCGCAGGTCTTGCTGATAGTGGCGGCCGCATCGATTTTTTCGCGCATGATTACCATTCTCGGCATTCCACAGGATCTTGTGCTGTGGATTTCAGGCTACGACTTGTCGCCGATCGTACTTCTCCTGGCTTTGAACCTGTTTCTTTTGGCGGTCGGGTGTCTTTTGGATCCGGTTTCAGCGATCCTTGTACTCGCACCAATCCTGAAACCCATCGTGATTGCGGCCGGAATCGATCCGGTTCATTTTGGTGTAGTGATGACGGTCAACCTGATGATTGGCATGTTCACACCACCTTTCGGCTTGAATATCTTTGTCGCTCAAGGTGTGTTCCGGCTTCCGATACGGGTTCTTTATCGGGGAATCATGCCTTTCGTATTCGTAAATGTGGTGGCGTTAATAGTCGTAAGCTTCTGGCCCGCGCTGTCACTCTTTCTGGTTGGTCTTCTGTAAAGGAAACTAGGGCTATCAATGTGGAGGAGGAAAGGAATGAATATACTCAATAGGGGCTTGTTTGGTGCAATCTTCGCCTTATCGGTCGGCGTGCCTGCGTTTGCCCAGGAAACCATGCGTATCGGCTTCGCGACGGTCAATGACCCGTTGCACGAGGTCACGAAGGCATATGCCGAAGAGCTTGAAGCGCGCACTGACGGTCGTATCCGTGTTGAGATCTTCCCGGCTGGTCAGCTTGGGAACATCCCCAACCAGATAGAAAGTATCAGGATCGGTGCGCAGGCGGCCTTTGTTTCACCGGCGGGTTTCTTTTCGGGACTCAATCCGAATTTCGGCGTAGTGGATGCCCCCGGGATTTATCGTTCGCCCTGGCACGCGCACAACGCTGTGACTGATCCTGTTTTTCGGGATAGATACGCAACGCTCGCCGAAGATGAGGGAATAGTCGGAGCCCTGCTTTTCAACTATGGCCCGACATCGATCGCTGCGACGACGCCAGTAAGTACTCTGGAAGAGATGCGCGGGCTGAAGATCCGTGTCCTCGCGTCACGGATCGAAAGCGAACTTGCAAGCTTGCTCGGCATGACTGGGGTGCCGATGCCGTTCGCCGATGTTGTTCCGGGCATTCAACAAGGGACAATCGACGGTGTGCGGACATCGCTTACCGCAATGGCCTCCGGTCGCTTCTATGCAGCCGCGCCTTACGTCACGCAGGAAGAGACAGGGATGATCATCGCAGGGATTTGGCTCAGCACTCGCTGGCTTGACCGGTTGCCCGACGACCTGCGCGAGATCGTTCTTGAGACGGGTCGGGATCTTGAAACACGTGCCACGGAGATCGCAATGGAGTTCGATGCCAATTCCGCGGTTCTGTGGGTGGAGAACGGTGGCGAGGTTATCGATATGAGCGAAGAAGAACTCGGAGAACTGCGCGCAACGCTGTCGTCGCTTGGCGACGATATCATTGGCGCCGATCCGGAAACGGCTGATCTTTACGCAGTCTTGCGTGAGGTGCTGGAAAGCGCGCCCGACGTTGCTCCAACGGAATAATCAAGTGCCCTGGCAGACCATGGTCTGCCAGGGACCGAACAACGGGCGTTCCAATGACTGAAGCTACTGGTCAACGTTTCGATTACATCATTGTTGGGGCGGGTTCAGCGGGGTGCGTGCTTGCCAACCGCTTGTCCGAGGCAGGAGATCGCGTGCTGCTGCTTGAGGCCGGCGGCTCCGATAGGTGCCCTTTGATCACCGTTCCGTTGGGTTGGGGCCGGATCCTTCAGAAGCGCGCTTTCGATTGGGGTTATTTCACCCAACCGGAGCAGAACCTCAACGGACGAGAGGTCGAGTGTTCACGTGGAAGGGTTCTGGGTGGCTCGTCATCGATCAATGCGATGGCATACGTGAGAGGGCACCAAGCCGACTACAACCGCTGGAAGGAATCCGGCCTGACCGGCTGGGGTTTTTCCGATGTCGTTCCCTATTTCCGCAAGTCTGAGGACTGGGAAGAAGGCGAAGATATGTACCGCGGCAAGGGCGGGCCGCTCACAACGGTCCGTTCACGGTATGCCGACCCGTTGGTGGATGCGCTTCTCGCTGCTGGTGACGATGCAGGTCATGGCATCACCGACGATTACAACGGGGTCAGAAACGAGGGAATAGCACGGTTCCAATGGACGATCCGAAATGGACGGCGCTGCAATGCCTCTCTCGCCTACCTGCGGCCCGCCATTGGCAGGCCAAACCTTGTTCTACGCACCAAGGTCCTGGCGACGGGAGTGGAACTCGAACATGGGCGCGCGGTCGGTCTTAACTATTTGCACGGCAACCGGCAGTGCACGGCTTATGCCGACAAAGAGGTGATCCTTGCAGGCGGTGTCTTCAACTCTCCCCAGCTGCTGATGCTGTCTGGAATCGGTGATCCTGCCGAGTTGGCTCGGCATGGCATCAAGTGCACCCACGAGTTGGTCGGGGTTGGAAAGAACCTTTGCGATCATCTTTCGGTAGGAATTGAGAACCTGCGTCGAGGAGACGGTCCCTTTGTCTCACAGTTGCGCTCAGACTTGCTCTTGTTCGGTATGGCGCGTGCCTACTTCTTCGGAACCGGCTTTGCGACCGAGATGCCCGGACCTGTAACGGGATTTTTCAAGACTGATCCGGCCCTGGTGCAGCCCGATATCCAGCTGTTGACGCGGCTGGTTCCGCCGGAATCCCAGCCATGGTTTCCAGGTGTCAGACCAAAGCCTGCCGATGCGTTCATGTGCCGGCCAGTGCTGCTGCATCCGGAAAGCCGGGGCGAGGTCAAGCTGCGATCCTCGGATCCGGCTGATCATCCGGCGATATTCCAGAATTTCCTTTCCCGCGAAAAGGATTGGCAGACCCTTCGGTCGGGCATTGATGTGATGCGCGACCTCGTCTCTCGAAAGCCGATGCGAAAGTATGCTGACAAGGAGATCCAGCCCGGTTCGTCGCTGCGCACTCGCGCGGAAATCGATGACTTCATTCGTAGGACTGCCTGGACTGCACATCACCCGCTGGGGACGTGCAAGATGGGTGTCGAGACCGACAAGACCGCGGTGGTGTCGCACGACTTGCGTGTTCACGGCATTGACGGTCTGCGGGTCGTTGATGCCTCGGTCATGCCTGACATGATAGGTGGCAACATCAATGCCACCGTGATGATGATCGGCGAAAGAGCAGCAGATTTCCTGTTGGGAAGAGCACAGCTCGTTCCAACTTCATCGCCCGGCGCCGTGTAAGACGGCTGCCCAAACATCCAACTGCCATTCAATTCTCGGGAGTGCTCCATGCCTGACTTCTGCAAGTTCTACATCGACGGCCAGTGGGTCGATCCGATCGAGGCGACCGCCTTCGAGGTCGTCAACCCGGCGACAGAAGAGGCCGCAGGGACGATCAGTCTCGGCTCCGAGGCCGATGTAGACCGCGCCGTCATCGCCGCGCGCCGGGCCTTCAACACCTATTCCCAGAGCACCGTGGCGCAGAAGATTGACCTGTTCCGCAGCATCATCGACGCCTTCGTGCCGCGCATCCCCGAGTTGTCCGAGGCGATGATGACCGAGATGGGCACGCCGCTGTGGTTCGCCCGTGACGTGCAGTGCGGCACGCCGCTCCAGCATTTCGAGCACCTGATCACGGTGCTCGAGACGCATCAGACCGAATACATGATGGGCACCACCCGGATCATCCGCGAACCCATCGGGGTCTGCGGGCTGATCACGCCGTGGAACTGGCCGCTCAACCAGATCGTGACCAAGTTCGCATCGGCGTTGGCGGCGGGCTGCACGGTCGTGGTGAAGCCCTCGGAATACTCGCCCTTCAGCGCCATGCTGCTGGCCGAGGTGTTCCATGACGCCGGCGTGCCGGCGGGGGTGTTCAACCTTGTCAACGGCCTCGGGCCGACGGTTGGCTCGGCGATCTCCTGCCACCCGGACGTTGACATGGTGTCCTTCACCGGGTCCACCAGCGCCGGCATCCAGGTCGCGCGCGACGCGGCCGGAACGGTCAAGCGTGTGCACCAGGAACTTGGCGGCAAGTCGCCCAACATCATCATGCCGGGCGCCGATCTGGAAAAGGCGGTGGCGGCTGGCACGCTGCGGGCCTTCGCCAACTCCGGCCAGTCCTGCCAGGCGCCCACCCGGATGCTGGTGCACCGCGACCAGCTTCCCCAAGCCGTCGAGATCGCCCGCAAGGCCGCCGAGGCTGTCACCGTGGGCGACCCGCGCGACAGCGCCAATCGCCTCGGTCCGCTGGTGAACAAGTCCCAGTTCGAGCGCGTGCAGTCGCTGATCGAGACCGGAATCGCCGAAGGTGCGACGCTGGTGGCGGGCGGCCCCGGCCGGCCGGCCGGGCTTAACCGCGGCCATTTCGTCAAGCCTACGGTCTTTTCCGACGTCACCTATGACATGACCATCGCGCGCGAGGAGATCTTCGGCCCGGTGATCCCGATCATCGCTTATGACGATATCGAGCACGCGGTCGAGATCGCAAACGACACGATCTACGGGCTCGCGGGCTATGTCTGGGCCGGTTCGCTTGACGAGGCGCGCGCGGTCGGCCGGCGCATCCGGGCCGGGCGCATCTACCTCAACGGCGCGCCGCACGGCGCTTTCCAGGACGTGACCGCCCCCTTCGGCGGCTACAAGCAGTCCGGCAACGGCCGTGAAGTGGGCGTGTTCGGACTCGAGGACTTCATGGA
>DATFKJ010000254.1:0-7103 GCA_035268705.1 Roseovarius sp.
TCGGCATCGGCAAGCTCGGCATCGGCGCCTGCCAGCATCATGGCATTGGCCCGCCGCACAAAGGCATCCCGCTGCGCGTCCGAGTGATACAGGTTCAGGATCGACCGCTGGCTCACCATGGCGTTATAGTTGAAGTCCTGCTCCAACCCTTCCCACAGCTTCAGCGACATCTCGTAAAACGGCTCATTCCCCGGCAGCATATAGTTCGAGCGGATGATCGTCGTGTTCCGCCCGATGTTGCCCGAGCCCAGCCAACCCTTTTCCAGCACCGCGATATTCTTGTGCCCGAATTCCTTGGCAAGGTAATAGGCCGTGGCAAGGCCATGCCCGCCGCCCCCGACGATGACAATGTCATAGTCCGCCTTCGGCTCCGGCTCCCGCCACACGGGTTTCCACCCCTTGTTGCCGGTCAGGCCCTCGCGGAGAATTCGTAAAGCACTGTAGCGCATGGTCAGAAACCTCGTATCTATCGCGCCAACGTGCCCTGACTCGCCGCGCTAGACTTTCCTGAAACGGTCAATTACATGCTCAAAATGGCCAAAATCCCCAGCAAATCCCGCCGCATCGGCCTCCTGCCGCTCGATGGCTGCGCGCTGATGTCCTACGCGTCGCTGATTGAGCCGATGCGCGCCGCCAACCTCCTAGCGGGTCATACCCTCTACGAGATGATCAATATCGCCACCCAAGATGGCCCGATCCACAGTTCCGGCGCGGCAAGCGTCACACCACAGGCGCAGTTGGGCGATCCCCTCGACCTCGATTACCTTTTCGTCATCGCCGGTGGCGACCCCACACGCTTCGACGATACCCGCGTCACCAACTGGCTCGCGCGCATGGCGCGTCGCGGTGCGCGGCTCGGCGGGGTCTCGGGCGGCCCGGTGATCCTCGCCCGCGCCGGGCTGATGGACGGACGGCGCATGACCGTGCATTGGGAACACGCCACCGCATTGGCCGAAATCTCCCCCCACCTGGCCATTGAAAAAACGCTTTACGTGATCGACCGCGACCGCATCACATGCGCCGGCGGCACCGCCCCGATGGACCTGATGCATGCCCTCATCACCCGCCACCATGGCGCGCCCTTCGCCCGCCGGGTCAGCGACTGGTTCATGCACACCGAGGTCCGCCCCTCCATCGGCCCACAACGCGCAGGCCTCGTTGAACGCCTCGGCACAACCGACCCGGCCATCCTCGATGCCGTGGCAGCCATGGAAACCCATATCGCCGATCCCGTAACCCTCAAGGACCTCGCCCAAATGGCCGACATCTCCCCCCGCCACCTCAACCGGCTGTTCCAAGATAAACTCGGCCGCTCTACCATGGGCTTCTACCGCGCCCTGCGCCTCGACACCGCCCGCAGCCTGTTGCGCAACTCGTCCCTGCCACTCACGCAAATCGCGCTGGCCAGTGGCTTCGCCTCGTCCTCCCACTTCTCCCGCGTCTACGCGCAACACTTCGGACAGCCGCCATCGCACTACCGATAAGGCTCCCGGCTTCTTCTGTTCAAAAATATCCCGGGGTGAATTGGCCTAAAGCGTTTCGCGAAAAACCTGCCACGCAGCTTTTCGTGAAACGCCGTGCAACACTCAATCGATGCACGCGTTTCGCCTCTCGCCGATGCCTCAGGTGAAAATCGAAACGCTTTTAGGCCAAGAGGGGCAGCGCCCCTCACACCAATCAAACCTGCGTGGCGCAGCCACTCATTTCCTACGTTTCACCAACGGCTAAGCGCGTCCTCGTCCTCGTCCTTGGCGGCCACCCAATCGGCCCCCTCGGGGGTGACTTCTTTCTTCCAGAACGGCGCGCGGGATTTCAGGTAATCCATAAGAAATTCAGCCGCCTGAAAGGCATCCACCCGATGGCGCGACGATGTGGCGACCATCATGATCAAATCCTCGGCCTTTAAGACCCCATGCCGATGGATAACCAGAATATCACCCAGATCCCAACGGCTTAGCGCCTCATCGGCAATCTTGGAAATCGCCTTTTCGGTCATGCCCGGGTAGTGTTCGATCTGCATCGCCTGCAAATCCCCTTTCCCCAAATCGCGCACGATCCCGGTAAAGGTCACAACCGCGCCCATGCCCTTTTGCCGCGCGGCAAAGGCATTGGCTTCCGCGCCCAGATCAAAATCCTCTTCCTGAACCCGGATATCCATCTAACCCCCTGTCATCGGGGGGAAAAATGCCACTTCCCTTGCCCCGTCAAGCGGCGCGTCAAAGTCCGTGAGTTCCTGATCCACGGCCACCCGCAGGGCATCGAGATCGGCGAAAGCCGCCTCATAACGCGCCTCCCGGCTGCGCAGTTCATCGACCAAAGCCCGCACCGTCGCGGCGTCGGTCTCAATCTTGTCCTTGGGGTGTCCGATCCGCTCTCGAACCCATGCGAAATAAAGCACGTCCATCTGCTTAATCCTTCAGGTAAGGCGTTGATTTCCTAAAGTAATCCACGCCCGTGATCAACGTCAAAGCGGCCGCAAGCCAAAGCAGCCAAAGCCCCGCATGCCCAGTCCAGATCATGCCCGTCATCTTCCAGCGCAGGCCATGCAGGTCTTCTTCCTCACCACTCAATATGGCATCAAACAGCGCCTGATCCATCCCCATGGCCGACATGCCAAGGTAGTGCTCAAAGACGCCTTGGGCAAAAAGCACTGCAATAGCCACCATTTGCGCGGTGGTTTTCCACTTGGCCAGTTGCGTCACCTTCAGCGTTCCGGCCGTATCGCCCAGATATTCCCGCAAGCCAGACACAAAGACCTCGCGAAACAAGATCACCGTCGCCGGCAGGACCAGCCATGGCGACATGCTCGAATAGCCCACGATGACCATCAGGGCGACCACCACCATCGCCTTGTCGGCAATCGGGTCCAGCATGGTGCCCAGCTTTGTGGTTTGCTTCCAAAGCCTTGCAAGATATCCGTCGAAGTAGTCGGTAATCGCCGCACTGATGAACAGCGTCAGCGCGAACCAATCCGCCCATGGCCGGTTGAAGTACAAGAACATCACCGCCACCCCCGGTGCCGCCAACAGCCTCAAGATCGTCAGAATATTGGGAATGTTCCATGTCATGGCCCCGTTCTAGCCCGGATTCGCAGTCGTGGAAAGACAGAGCATGAGGCAATTCGGGGCGCCGTTTTCCGCCCGGAAAACGGCCCGGAATTCGTCGCGAATTCCGGCGCTTAGCCCTTTTCGTGGAAATGGTCATAGACCTTCTGCGCCAAGCCCGCTGAAACGCCATCGACCGCTTTCAAATCCGCCAGCGCCGCCCGACTCACCGCCTTGGCAGATCCGAAATGCGCCAGCAGGGCACGCTTGCGCGCCGCGCCCACACCGGGGATTTCATCCAGTGGCGAGGCTCCCATCGCCTTGGCCCGCTTCGCCCGGTGCGTGCCGATGGCAAAGCGGTGCGCCTCATCCCTAAGCCGTTGAATGAAATACAAAACCGGGTCGTTGTGGCGCAGGGCCATGGGGCGTTTGCCGGTCCGGTGGAACTCCTCCTTGCCATGGTCGCGGTCCACGCCCTTGGCCACGCCCACCATCGGGATATCGGCCACCCCCATCTCGCGCATGATCTGGGCGACGGCACTTATCTGCCCCGCGCCCCCGTCAATCAACAGAAGGTCGGGCCAATGGCCCTCCTTGCGCTCGGGGTCTTCTTTCAGCAGGCGTTTGAACCGCCGGGTCAGCACCTCTTTCATCATCCCGAAGTCATCGCCGGGGGTCAGGTCATCCCCCTTGATGTTGAACTTGCGATATTGGTTTTTCATCATCCCCTCGGGGCCGGCGACGATCATCGCGCCCACCGCATGACTGCCCTGAATATGGCTGTTGTCATAGACCTCGACGCGCTGCGGCACCTCGGGCAAATCAAAGGCCTCGGCCAATCCTTTCAACAGCTTGGCCTGCGTGGCACTTTCCGCCATCTTGCGGGCAAGGCTTTCGCGGGCATTGCGCAGCGCCCCATCGACCAGTTCCGCTTTCTCGCCCTTTTGCGGGACCAGCAAACTCACTTTCCGGCCCAGTTTTTCGGTCAAAGCCTCTGCCATCAGATCGGCATTCTCGATCGGATGCGACAGGATCAACTGCCGCGCGGGGTCCTTGGTGTCGTAGAACTGCCCGATGAAGGCCTCCAGCACCTCGGCCTCCTCCACATCGGCGCCAACGCGCGGATAGAAATCCCGGTTACCCCAGTTCTGGCCCGCGCGGACAAAGAACACCTGCACACAGGCCTGTCCCTTTTCCAGATGCAGGGCGATGATATCGGCCTCCTCCACGGTGCGCGGGTTGATGCCCTGCGCCGTCTGCACCTGCGTCAGCGCCTTGATCCGGTCGCGCAGCGCCGCCGCGCGCTCGAACTCCATGGCCTCCGAGGCCTCGGCCATCTGCGACTTCAGCTTGTCCTGAATTTCCGTCGACCGCCCCGACAGATACCGCTGCGCGTCCTTCACTGCCGCCGCATACTCGGCTTTGCTGATATAGCCCACACAGGGCGCGGTGCAGCGTTTGATCTGGTATTGCAGGCAAGGCCGCGTGCGGGTCTCGAACTGCGCATCGGTGCAATTGCGAAGCTGAAACACCCGCTGCAACTGCGACAGCGTCCGGTTCACCGCGCCCGCACTTGCGAAGGGGCCGTAATACTTGCCCTTTTCCTTCTTCGCGCCGCGATGCTTCTTGATCATCGGAAAGTCATGCGCAGTGACAAGGATATTGGGAAAGCTCTTGTCGTCGCGCAACAACACATTGTACCGCGGCTTGAGCTGCTTGATCAGGTTCTGCTCCAGCAACAACGCCTCTGTCTCGGTCGAGGTGGTCAGGAACATCATCGAAGCCGTCTCGCGGATCATCCGGCCGATCCGCGGCGTATGCCCCGCAGGCCGGGCATAGTTCGACACGCGCGCCTTGAGGTTGCGCGCCTTACCCACATACAAAACCCGGGCCTGCGCATCCAACATGCGATAAACCCCCGGCGAGGAATCCAAAGTCTTGAGATAAGACTGGATCACCTCATGCCCGGTCTCGGGTGTCTTTTCCTCTGGCGTGTCGGTCATGGGCTCATCGGTATGATTCTCGGGATGTGCTGCAATCTTATCGGTGTGGGTACAAGAGAAAACCTGTCCCCGATTCATGTGGATAACTCTGTGGGCAAAGCACGGCCAATGGGAATTTCTCGTTGAATCCAGTACATTTCACCGGTCTGCCCAAAAATTAGGCAAGTAAATAACTACTTGAGAATCAACAATAATTTTTTGCCGGCATGCCAAAACATTGAAATCATTAAAGATTTTGTAACGTCCAGTTAACGCTTCTGTGACAAGTGAATAACTTCCCTAGGGGCAAGGTCACTCGACTCCCAAAACATCCGGTGTCTGCCATCCCAGATGCTGCCCCCCGTCAACGCACAAAAGCTGCCCGGTGACGGCTGGGGCATCGAGGAAATAGGCCAAAGCCGCGACGATATCCGCGGCATTCGCGCCCCGACCAAGGACAGTAGACTGGCGCTGCGTCTGGAAGTGACGATCGCTTTGCCGATGGCCCTGCAGGGTCGGACCGGGGCCAATCGCATTGACACGCACACGCGGCGCCAAGGCTTGCGCGGCCGTCTGCGTAAAGGCCCAAAGGCCCATCTTGGCCAGCGTGTAGGTCATGAACTCTGGTGTCAGCTTGCGCACGCGCTGATCTATCATGTTGATGACAAGCCCACGCGCCACGGGCTCATCCATTTCGCATGTCTCGGGCTCTGGAATTTGCGCGGCCAAGGCTTGGGTCAGGACAAAAGGCGCACGCAGGTTGCTTTCCATATGCCTGTCCCAGCTTTCGCGCGTGGCGCTCTGGATATTGTCGTACTCGAAGATCGAGGCATTGTTGACAAGACAGGTCACTGGCCCGCCAAGCGCCTCGGTGACTTTGGGCAAAAGCGCCTCGACCTCGGCTTCGATCAGCAGATCGGCCTGTACCGCCACGGCGCGCTGCCCCATGCCCGTGATCTCTTGCACCACGGCGTCGGCCTCTTCGCCACTGCTGGCGTAATGCACAGCCACGTCAAAGCCGCGCCGCGCCAGTTCAAGCGCCATGGCACGACCAAGCCGCTTGCCTGCTCCTGTCACCATTGCCGTCGCCATCGTTCGCCTCCGATTATGTCAGGACAATGGTGACATAGGCCAAATACAGCCCCGTCAAGATCACGCCCCAAACGCGCCCGATATCCTGTTTGAAAAACACGAAAGGAATGATCAAAAGCGATGCGCCCAACATCACCCAAAGGTCAAAGCGCAAGAACTCCGGATCTACCGGTATCGGCCCGACAAGCGTGGTGATTCCGATAATGGCCAACAGGTTGAACATGTTCGACCCGATGACATTGCCCAACGCCACGTCCGCCTGCCTTCGCAGGGCCGCCATCACCGTTGTCGCCAATTCCGGCAAAGATGTACCGAGCGCCACCAGCGTCAGGCCGATCACTGCATCACTCACTCCAAAACGCTGAGCAATGATCGAGGCATTGTCCACCAGCAAATCCGCACCAAGCGGCAAACCGATCAGGCCCAGCACAAGGAACACGATGATCTGCCACCACGGCATATCCGGGTCGGCCCCTTCCACGTCGTCCTCGCCGTCCGCATCGGCCAAAAGAAGCGCCGCATTGGCCTTTACGTGGCGCCCCGCTTCCAAAAAGGCGTCGATCAGGACGAAGGATAACAGTGCCAGAAGGATCAGGCCCGACACGATGTTGAACTCACCTAGGAAAGCAAGGCCGATGAAAACCACCGATCCGATCAACATGTAAACATAGGTTTTCTTGGTGTCGCAGTCGCTGGTATGCAGCACCGACAGGATCGCGGGGACGCCAAGAACCAGCAAGATATTCGCAGTGTTCGATCCAACGACATTGCCAAGGGCCAGCCCCGGCTTGCCGTCCAGCACTGCGTTCACCGCAATCAAAAGTTCGGGCGCCGAGGTGCCGAAAGCCACAATTGTCAGGCTGACGATAAGGGCGGGCACTCCCAAACGCAGGCTCAGGTTGACGGCACCCTTTACCAGCGCATCGCCCGCCAGAAGCAAGATGACAAGGCCCAAACCCGCCAGCGCCCATTCAATCATTTACGC
>DATFKJ010000255.1:0-5042 GCA_035268705.1 Roseovarius sp.
GCCAAGGTCACCGAAGAGATGTATACTGCCGCCAAGGATGCGGGCTTGAATTTCGTTGATGCGCCGATCTCGGGCGGTCAGGCGGGGGCCGAGAACGGGCAGCTTTCGATCATGTGCGGTGGCGACCAGCAGGCGTTCGATGCCGCCCTGCCGATCATGGAGATCTATGCCAAGCTCTGCCGCCGGATCGGCGAGTCGGGCGCGGGCCAGATGACCAAGATGTGCAACCAGATCGCCATCGCCGGTCTGGTGCAGGGCCTCTCGGAGGCGCTGCATTTCGCCGAGAAATCGGGGCTGGATGGACGCGCAGTCGTCGAGGTGATCAGCCAGGGCGCGGCTGGAAGCTGGCAGATGGCGAACCGGTACGAGACCATGTTGGACGATGAATTCGCGCATGGGTTCGCGGTGGACTGGATGCGCAAGGACCTTGGGATTTGCCTGGCGACGGCCAATGAGAATGGCGCGTCCCTGCCAGTAACGGCCTTGGTTGATCAGTATTACAAGGACGTGCAGAAAATGGGTGGCGGGCGTTGGGATACCTCAAGCCTGTTCAAACGGCTGCGCAAGCTGGGGTAACGCCCCTCAGGCCTTGCGGCCTTCTTCGCGATAAAAGCCAAGGGCTTGAAAAGCGCCTGGTGTGTATTCGACACCGCACGCTTTTTGCTCAAAGCCCCAGCTTGTCACGCATGAAGGCCAGCGCAACCTGAAGGCCATCCGGCGCGATGCCGTGGCCGGTGCCTTTCATCACATGGGCATAAACATCTTGCCAGCCCGCACCTTGAAGCGCCTCGGCCGCTTCCGGCAGGGATTGCGGCGGCACCATGTCATCGGCATCACCATGCACCAGAAGGACTGGCGGGCGGCATTGCAACTCATCCTTGAGCAGTTCGGGGTGCAAAAGCCGCCCCGAGAAGGCGACGATGCCCGCCACCTCGTCCTCGCGGCGCGGGGCGACATGCAGGGCCATCATCGTGCCTTGGGAAAAACCGAACAGAACCACCTGTTCGGGCAGCACGTCTTCATCCACCATCAGCGCGTCGAGATAGGCGTTGAGGTCATCCACCGCGGCCATCATGCTCCGCTCGGATTCTTCCTCGCTGGAGCCGTCGATCCACGGGATGGGGAACCACTGATACCCGCCGGGCATCATCGGGATTTCCTCGGGCGCGTCCGGGGCCACGAACAGCGTATCGGGCAGGTGTTCGCCCAACACATCCGCCAGCCCCAAAAGATCTGCCCCATTGGCCCCGTAGCCGTGCAGGAACACCACCACCGAGCGCGTGGTGCCGGAATGCGGGTCTTTGCGCCCCGATTGAAGTACGCGAGTCATCTGATCCCTTCCCTGTCCTTTGCCACATGGTAGTAGGCCCAGAGCTGCCGGGCCGCAACCGATCTCCACGGGCTCCAGACCGTGGCCATCTCGCGCAGGTCGCGTTCGCGCGGGCGCTCGGGCAAGTCGTAAAGCAGGCGTGCGGCCTCTTGCAGGGCCAGATCGCCGGGGGCGAAAACATCGGCGCGGCCAAGGCTGAACATGGCATAGATTTCCGCCGTCCAGACGCCGATACCGGGCACTTCAGTGAGGGTTTTCACCACCTCCTCGGTGGGGGCCTCGCGCAGGGCCTTGTAGTCGATCCGCGCCTCGGCCAGCGCCTTGGCATAGCGCACCTTTTGCCGGCTGAGACCGGCCGCACGCAAATCGTCCGCGCTGGCCCAGAGCACTTTGCGCGGTCCGGTCAGGCGTGCGGCCTGCATCTTGGCCCAGATCGCGCGGGCGGCGGCGACGCTGACCTGTTGGCTGACAATTGCGCTGAGGAGTTGCGAGAACCCGTCGGGGCGGCGACGCAAGGGCAGCGGCCCGGTCAGGCTTTGCGCGTACGCCATGCGCGGGCACGTTGAAGTAATATATGAAAGCCCCTCTTTAACATCTTGATTCGTATTTATAATTCTTTCATTCATAGTGCCTCGATCCAAGCCAATGCTTCGGCCACTGTGGCAACCTTGGGCGCCACGGGTTGGGACGGGCGATTGATCATCGCGACCTTGATCCCCAGTTCACGCGCAGCAATCAGTTTTGAGCGCGGGGCCTCTCCGCCAGCGTTCTTCACAACCAACCAATCAACGCCCAATTTCTTGAAAAGCTCTGTCTCTTCGGCAATCAAGAACGGCGGTCGCCCCACCAGAAACTCACCATTGGGAAAGGGGAAAGGCCGATCCGGCGGGTCGATCTGGCGACAGATCAAACGGCAGTTCGACAGGTTGGCAAAGCGGTCAAGCGTCTGTCGCCCCGTGGCCAGAAACACGGTAGAGCCGGGTGCGATGTACTTGGCAGCCTCGTCCTCGTTGGTCAAACAGGTCCAATCGTCACCCGCTTCGGGTGTCCACTCTGGCCTAAGCAATTGACAATAAGGAATACTATTCTTGGCGCAGATATCCGCGGTACGGTTGGAGATCTGATGCGCAAATGGGTGCGTGGCATCCACCACCGCAGATATGCCCGCCGACCGAAGGAAGGCGCGGAAGCCATCAGCCCCACCAAAGCCACCGGTACGTGTATCCAGCCCCGTGGCGCGCGGCGCTCGCGTTACGCCGGCAAGCGAAGCAACGGCAGGAACGCCCCTGTCGGACAGGGCCTTGGCGATCTGCTGCGCCTCTGTCGTTCCGGCCAGCAACAAAAGCGTCATACGCCCGCCCTTGCAATGATCTTGCCCTCGCGGTCGATGACCACCGTATCGGCCTGCACCTCGTCGGGCAGCATGGCGCGCACGGAAGCAAGTGCATGCTCCGCCACCCAAAGGGCCATGGATTCACCTGCCATATCATAGGCTTGCAGGGCGGTATTCATGTATTTCAGTTCGCTATTGTCAAGCGCCTCGGCCAGCGCGTCGAAATCCACCTGACTGCGCCCGGAATGCAGATCGCGCGCGCCTTGTGCCAGCTTGGTCATCTTGCCTATACCACCGCCGATGGTGATGCGCGGAAGCGGGTGCTTGGCCAGATACTTGAGCAATCCGCCCGCGAAATCCCCCATGTCCAGCATGGCGTGATCCGGCAGATCATAAAGCCCCTGCACAGTCTTTTCGCTGGTCGCGCCCGTACAGCCCGCCACATGAGGCAGGCCCTGGGAACAGGCCACGTCGATCCCGCGATGAATGGAGGCGATCCAGGCTGCACAGGAAAACGGCCGCACGATTCCCGTTGTCCCCAAGATCGACAATCCACCTTTGACACCAAGGCGCGGGTTCCACGTTTGCCGGGCCAGTTCCGCGCCATTGGGAATGGAAATCTCTATCGTGATGTCAGGGGGCAGGTTCATGGCCTGCGCCATCTCATGCACCACGCCTTTCATCATGTCGCGCGGCACCGGGTTGATGGCAGGCTCCCCGGGTGGGATGGGCAGGCCCGGCATGGTCACTTGTCCCACACCTTGGCCCGCCTTGAAGCGCACACCGCTGCCAGAGGGCGAAACCCGCGCGATCACCAGCGCCCCATGGGTCACATCAGGGTCGTCACCCGCATCCTTGATGATCCCGGCTTCGCACCACCCCTCGCCCTGATCCCAATGGGACACCTTGAAAACAGGGGTTTCGCCCCGCGGCAGCGTAATCTGCACCTCATCGGGGCGCCCCGCCCCCCAAAACCCCAAAAGCGCCGCACGCGTGGCGGCGGTGGCGCAAGCGCCCGTGGTCCAGCCACGGCGCAGAGGAGTGTCGGGTTTGCGGGCCATTTGCGCCCGGACTATAAGCGCGACAGGCCGCAAGACAATCGCGAAATTTCACCCCCCCGCACGCAGAGACAGCACTTAAATGCCGCAAAAGCCGGGCCAATGTGTCGCCCCGGGCCTTTCCCCGCGCCCGCGCAAGCGGCATAACAGGATCATGGACGACTCACTTCCCCTTCCCACGGGCCATTGGCCCGAGATGCAGCCCGGCTGGGTATGGCTCTGTGGTGCTGGCCCCGGTGACCCAGGGCTTTTGACGCTGCACGCGCTTAATGCCCTGCGGCAGGCGGACGTGGTGATCTATGACGCGCTGGTGCAGGAAGCGATCCTCGACTGGGCCCCGCAGGCCGAGCATATCTATGCCGGCAAACGCGGTGGCAAACCTTCTGCCAAACAGCGCGATATCTCGCTCCGGCTGGTCGATCTGGCGCGCGCGGGCAAGCGGGTTCTGCGCCTCAAAGGCGGCGACCCCTTTGTTTTTGGCCGTGGCGGGGAAGAGGCGCAGACGCTGGTACAGCATTCCGTGCCGATCCGCATCATTCCGGGCATCAGCGCGGGCATCGGCGGGCTGGCCTATGCCGGTATCCCGGTCACGCACCGCGACGTGAACCAATCGGTGACCTTCGTCACCGGCCATGACCAATCGGGCGAAACGCCCTCGTCCCTCGACTGGGCCTCGATCGCCAAGGGTAGTCAGGTGATCGTGATCTACATGGGCATGAAGCATGTGGAGCGGATTTCCGGCGCGCTGATGGATGCGGGCCGCCCCGCATCCGAGCCCTGCGCCGTGGTCTGTTCGGCCACCACCGGCACCCAACAGGTTCTGGAAACCACACTTGGGACAATGGCCGAGGATATCGCACAAAGTGGCATGGAACCGCCCGCAATCCTTTGCGTCGGGCGCTCGGTCCTGATGCGGCAGGTGCTGGATTGGCAAGGCATGATGGCGGGTGAGGCCCCGCGCAACACTGATCCGCTGGGCCGGGGGCTTCCGGCAGAAAGCGCCTGAGCCTTGGGCGGGCTGATCTTTGCCGCCCCAGCCTCGGGCAGCGGGAAAACCACCGTAACGCTAGGGTTCCTGCGCGCCGCAGCACGGCAAGGCGTGGCGATCCGCTCCGCCAAATCCGGCCCCGATTACATCGACCCCCGGTTTCACGCCGCCGCCTCTGGCCGTGAGTGCGTTAACCTCGATGCATGGGCCATGACGCCCGACCGCCTGCGCAACCTTGCGGCACATGCCCCCGGTGAAACACTGTTGATCGAAGGGGCCATGGGCCTGTTCGACGGCGCGCCGCCCGATGGCAAAGGCTCCTCGGCCGATCTG
>DATFKJ010000256.1:0-2407 GCA_035268705.1 Roseovarius sp.
TTCCTGCCTCGGTCCCATCATCGGTCAATTCTCCCCCTGGTCAGAGGAATTGAATCAGCAACTTAAACCTCGATCAAGCGGGAGTTTTTCAACAGAATACGCCGTAGATGACTGATGATGCAGAGCCGAGTGGCGGCCAACACGGTGGCCCTATGGAAACGGATTCGTCATCAAAAGGCGAGTAGTTATGGTGACCTGCCCACTGCTTCTTCCCGCCCAGGGAGAGCGGTAGAGCGTCTGGGCGCCCTGCGAGTGGAAGACGGCGCCTTGATCGTCAGCGAACCGCTGGATCGCAGCACAGGTATCGCCGATAAATATAATTTAAATCTATCAGTCACTTATGGAGATTTTATAGCTCAGGCGAAAAATAGGCCTTGACACGCCGTGCATCAAAAAGAGCCGTTTTGTGCATTCTTATGCCCCATCTACATATAAACAAATTGGCGATCCCGCGAGGACTCGAACCCCGAACCTGCTGATTAGAAGTCAGCTGCTCTATCCAGTTGAGCTACGGGACCGCTGGGGTGTCGTTTAGCGAGGTCTCGGTCTGAGATCAAAGGTAAATGCGGGCTTGTCAGGCGAAGGGGGCATCCGGGTAGCCGACACCGGCGAGGTAAAGGCCATGGGGTGGGCAGACCGGGCCGCAGGCGGCGCGGTTGCGGGCGTCAAGTGCGCATTTCACATCCTCGGGCGCCCAAGCGCCTGCGCCGACGCGTTCCAGCGTGCCCACGAAGCTGCGCACTTGGTTGTGCAGGAAGGACCGGGCGCGCAGGTGGAAGTGGATTTCCGGGCCGGAAAGGCTTTCACCTTCGGAAATCTCTAGCGCGTCGAGGGTTTTGACCGGGCTTTTCGCCTGACAGATCGTCGAGCGGAAGGTAGTGAAATCATGGTGCCCGATGAGGTGGGCCGCGCCCTGGCGCATCGCGTTGACATTCAAGGGCTGTGACACTCGCCAGACCAACCCCTTGTCATGGGTGGCAGGCGCGCGGCGCATCAGCAGGCGAAAGAAATAGCGCCGTTCCAGCGCCGAAAACCGGGCGTGCCAGTCTTCGTCAACTTGTGCGCAATCCACGATTGCCACGGGATCGGGCTTGAGGTGGTAGTTCAGCGCCTCGGAAAGGCGGAAGGGCGTCCAATCCTTTTCCAGATCGCAGTGCGCCACTTGGGCGAGGGCATGGACGCCTGCATCGGTGCGCCCTGCGGCGGCGATGCTATGATCGCGCGGCTCAAGCTTGGCCAAGGCCGCTTCGATCGCGCCTTGCACCGAAGGCTGACCGGCCTGCCGTTGCCACCCCGCGAAGGGGCCCCCGTGGTATTCGACTTTGAGCGCGTATCTGGGCATGGACAGGCGTTTAGCGTGGCGCGGATGGGGGAACAATCCCCCAAAGCTCCCCTCTGGTAACGCGCGTGCTGCGTGGCTATCTTCAAAGCAAGACGGGCAAGGGGGCAGGTCTTTTGATCATCACCGATATCGCCGATGGCCTCACGCGGGGTGTGGAGAGCGTAAGCGACACCCTGTCGGAAACGTTTTTCGAGCCGCTGATCCGACTGGGTGTGACGGGCCTCAGCCGCGCGGGAAAGACCGTTTTCATCACCTCGCTCGTTGCGAACTTGATGAACCGGGGTCGGATGCCGGGCCTTGTCGCCGCCGCCGATGGCCGGATAAGCGCGGCCTTCTTGCAGCCACAACCTGATGACACGGTTCCGCGCTTTGATTACGAGGCGCATTTGGGGGCATTGACCGGCGAGGCCCCGCATTGGCCGGAAAGCACGCGGGCGGTTTCGGAATTGCGGCTGTCGCTTCGGGTGCAGCCCACGGGACTTTTGGGAGGGCTGTCTGGCCCGCGCACCGTGCATCTGGACATCGTGGATTACCCCGGTGAATGGCTGCTTGATCTGGCGTTGCTGGACAAGACCTATGCCCAATGGTCCGAGGAGGTTTTGCAGCGGATCGTGGCGCGCCCGCAGGCGGAGGCCTATCTGGCGCAGGCCAAGGCCACGGACGGGGCGGAAAAGCTGGACGAACCGGTGGCGCAGGGTTTGGCGCAGGGCTTTACCGAGTATTTGCAGGAGGCGCGGCTGGCCGGGTTTTACGATTGTACCCCGGGCCGGTTTCTATTGCCCGGCGATTTGGCGGGCTCGCCCGCGATCACCTTTGCGCCATTGCCCGCGACGGGTAGCCCGCCGCGCAAATCGCTATGGCGTGAAATGGAGCGGCGGTTCGAGGCCTACAAGGCGCAGGTGGTCAAACCCTTCTTTCGCGATCATTTCGCCCGGATCGACCGGCAGGTGGTACTGGTCGATGCGCTTGGGGCCATTCATAACGGACCGCAGGCGGTGGATGATATGCGCCGCGCCATGGCGGACATTCTGGGCGCGTTTCGGCCCGGCAAGAATGCCTTTCTGT
>DATFKJ010000257.1:0-3513 GCA_035268705.1 Roseovarius sp.
ATGTTTCTCATGCCGAGTGCGCACCAAGAACTGT
Source organism: Roseovarius sp. (assembly GCA_035268705.1). GTDB lineage: Bacteria > Pseudomonadota > Alphaproteobacteria > Rhodobacterales > Rhodobacteraceae > Roseovarius. The sequence goes on from DATFKJ010000257.1 coordinate 35, forward strand.
GCGATCGCCGCAAGAAAAATCATCACGCAAACAAAGCGTGGCCAACCGGCGGCCCCGAACCTGTAATTTGAACTCTCTTGTGTCATGCCGAACGTCAGGACAAAGCCGCCAGCCGCCAACACGATCCAGACCATCGTTTCAACGGTCAGTTTGTTATTCTGTAAATATCCCATTCGTCTTCCCAATTGCGCACCATGTATTGAGCGTACGTGTCCGCGGGAGTTCGCAGGCGCGGACACGCACTGATGCTCAATTCAATTTCTGAAAAACCGCTTTGTAAGTCGTGATCGATTCATCAATCAGCGTTTCGGCGTCCGATGGCGATCGGTAGCTTTGGACCACATCCATGAACTTCTTTTTGTTGAATTCCTGGAATGCCTCGGTTTCAAACCCCTGGCGAACCGCCTCGGCCAGCCATGACAAACGCTCTTCTGGCGCATCGCGGTGAGTGAAAAAGCCCCGATAGCGCATCAAAGGGACGAAGTCGGCGCCCAAATCGGCCAAGCTGGGAACATCGGAGAATGCCGCCGGTCGGTCCTGCAAAAGCGTCAAGACAGGTTTCATCTGTCCGCCATCAAGGAAGGGGCGAATATCACCAGGTTGTTCCAAAAGGACATCCACATGCCCGCCTACCAGGGAAGCGTACCGTTCCGAGGGCTTGTCGAACGCCACCACCCTGAAATCGATACCGGCACTTTCTTCCAATAGCTGAAGGTTCACGCCTTCCATCGTGGTCGCGGCGCCGACGTTGGCCAAGGTGACTTGGCCAGGGTTTTCCTGTGCGTAACCGACAAGTTCTTGCCAGTTTGAAAATCGCGTTTCATCCGAGCGCACATAAAGCTGGCTGAATGTCAGCTGCGCGATCCCCAGCGGTTGCCAATCCTTGCCGGGATTCAAATCAAGATCACCGGCAGCATGGGATGCAACCGCCATGTCAAGATGCATGAAGACGGTGTATCCATCGTTTGGGGCCGCCATGAAATCGGGAACTGCGGAAAGGCCGCCGCCACCGGGCTTGTTCACAACCATGACCGAGGCGTCACTGACACTTTCGATAGCCGTGGCCATGGCACGCGCCACTTGGTCAGAGCCTCCACCCGCGCCGAAAGGCACGATCATCGTGATCGGGCGCTCGGGGAATCCGTCTGATGTTTTCGGCATCTCGGCTACTGCAGAGGTGGTGAACAAAGCGGTTGCCGATAAAACAACCAGTTTTGTCTTAAGTGAAATCATTGTTTTTTCCTCCCTTTCATATTCGCCCGCGACGTTCGTTTGTTCGACGTCCCCGCCTTGAGGGTATCCAAAGGCGGACACTGCGATTCGATGCGGTCCGAATACCTAAAGATGACCAAGATCGCCTCAAAACTCAATAAAAATGAATGTATTATTCCATTTTATGAAATTTTGTATTGTGGACATGGCTTTTCCGGCGCGCGGCGCGCATCTTTTCAGTGTGTCGGGGTGGCGTTACTGAACACTTCTGTTGATCGTGTCGTTTGCCAGCACCGCTGGGCGGTTCGACGGCCTGACCATGAGGATTCCACCAGGCATTTGAACCTGCGCCCAGGTCGACAACCTATAGCCCGATCCTGTCACCCGTGGGCAGGCCAAGGGCTCCGGAAATTGGAATTGCAATGGTGCCAGTCCCACTTTAATCTGCGCTCGTTAGAACGATGAGGGCGACTTTTCAGGTGAAGCAAGAATATGACGAGCCGTAAGTCTTCCAGTGCCATAAAAAAAGCGTTCGCTATTATTGAGCAGTTGATCGAGACCGGTGAGCCACTGGCTCTGAATGATTTTTCTGCGCGCCTTGGGCTGCCAAAATCGTCGATTCACCGAATGTTAACGCAACTAGAGGACGCTGGCATAGTCACGAGGACGGCAAGCGGAAAGACCTACTTGGTTGGTGAAAGGTTTGTACGAATCTCGCTGGACACTATGCGTCAATCGATTCAATCCGGGTCTGCTAGGGATGTTATGCGGCGTCTGGTGGACGACTTGGGCGAGACCTGTAATCTAGGCGTACTCGACGGAAACCAGGTTCTTTATATAGAACGTATTGAATGTGATAAGCCCTTGCGGCTGTTTCTACGCTCGGGTTCTCGGGTGCCACTTCATGCCACTGCAGTTGGCAAGCTGCTGCTCGCCTTCATTCCAGAGGCAAAGCGCGAAATTTTGGTTGATCTTGACTCCGTGGAGCAGTTGACGCCGAACACCCTCAAGGGGTCCAAATTACGCAAAAAATTGGATCAGATCAGAGAGGACAGGGTGTCGGTCAACGTCGAGGAATCGATGTTGGGGTTGGCCGGTGTCGCGGTACCAATCTGTAATCCTCGAGGAGAAGTAATCGCAGGTCTTGCGGTTCACGCGCCCCTGTCGCGCTTTGGAGACACGGAAGTCAACCTCGCGAAAGTCAGGCTGATCGAAGCGGCGCATGAAATAGAAGAGCTTCTTTTTTCTTAACGCGGGAGAGGCAAGATCGAACCGACGGTTCTTATTGCTCGAAATCTCCTGAGCGTGCTTTCAGACAAATTCGAACTCGTCTCAGGAAATGCAGGACCGCTTTCCTTGGTGCCACGCATTTAAGCCCGCAAGGTGGAGATATCGGCCTCTGGCCTGAAAATGATAACCGTGTCTTCGATAACCGCCCGGTTCACAAGAAAATTTCTTGCGTGCGCGTTTATGAAAACAATTCTCAGCCGTGAAATGGCTGTCTTGGCGGTCAGCGGTTTCGCGTGCCAGACCGGGGAAATGGAATGTGCAATGTCGTCCTGATCGATTTTGACAATCGGTATCTTGCCCAACTTCGGTAAGACATGCAGCGGCAGGGGGCTGAGCCATATGCTATCCGATCCATTGTGCTTAAGGCCCTTTTGTGTCCCCCGAATATTTGCCAGGCAAGCTGCTCCAGACGGCCCTCACGGCAACTGGGTTGTTGGCGTTGCAAGCGTCGCTGTTTGATGGGATCGGTATCGGTCTGCACCTGTTGACGCGCCCATTCAGCTTTCTTGCGAGCCTGTGCGAAGCTCATCCGTCCGAAGGATCCGAGTCCCATTTCCCGTTAACGGTTCCATAGCTTGAAGCGAAAAATCCGTTGCGCCCCTAAATCGGCGCGCTTGTGAAGCCAAAGACCTTGTCATCGCAATGCTTGCTCACCGGCAGGGATTTGAGTAGCGCGTCGGTAAATGCATTTGATTTCGCCATGAAAATATCCTTCATATTATATACGTTATGACGTGACACCGTCCGGCTCATTCCGGGATGCCATGACACCTTAAGTGCTCTGAATTTAAGGAAGATTAATTTCCGTGACACTCAGTGAGAACGTATGAAACAACAAGGATTCCCCTATGGCGGGAGTATTTGAGGCAAGATGAAGCCGGGGCTGTCAGGATCCGGGCGCGCCGCGATAGCGGAAGACGCCGGTGGCGGTGGCGATCAAAGTGCCGGCCTCGTCCTGCACGCTGCCTTCGGCGAAA
>DATFKJ010000258.1:0-4092 GCA_035268705.1 Roseovarius sp.
GAGACCCGCTCGGGCCGTCCGTTGGCGGCGATCTTTGCGTCGCCGCGAAGGCTCATTGCGGCGCTTTCCAAACTGAAGCGCGAAACGGATAATGCCCCGTCGGCCGCGCGGGTGGCCAGAAGAGTGAGCGCGGTGCTTTGCCCGAAAAACGCCCGTAGATCAGGTTGGAACAGTGGCCGCAGGTCGCCTGATAGGTCGGCCCCGAATTGGCGGGCCTCCGACTCGGGGTCGAGCGAGGTACGAATGGTGCCGGTCAGGCGGTCGGCCCCGTCCGACGCGAGCGCCAAGTCCGCACTGAAATCGTCAAGTGGACCACTGCCGGTCAGGGAAAAGGCAAGTGCGGGCTTTCCGGGCAGGCCGATGACACGGGACAACAACCCGTCTTTCGCTTCCGACAATGCCAGATCAATGTTCAGTTGCCGGCTTGAATTGTCAAAGCTGGTCTCAAGCGAAAGTTCGGCTGGCTTATCGCGTCGTTTGATGCCCAGTTTGGCCGTGCCTTCCCCACCGCTGAGGGTCATGGAGCCTTCGATCTGAAACTCCGCTGCTTCGCCAAGCACGGGTTCGGCAATCGAAACCGACTTTATGTCCAGCGTGCCGATGTTGATGGAAACCGGAAGGTCGGGAAGGTTGAATTCACGTGCCTCAGTATCATCGGGGCTTATCTGGTCGCCGCCGGGTAAGCGGCGTAGGGTGATCGCCTCGGCGGCGAGCCGTTCAACCTCTAGACGGCCTCGCAAAAGCGCGCTGCGTGTCCATTCGAGTTCGGCGTTTTCGAGTTCAAGCCAAATGCCATCGGCGTCCGCTATGGTCAGGCGGTCCAGCGTGGCTTGGGATGAAAGCGCGCCTTCAAACCCCTCTAGCCGGATGTCGCGGCCAGCATCCGACAGGTTCTCTTCCAAGAACCCGACAATGAGGCTGCGGTCGTCGTCCTGTGCGGCGGCGGGTAGGGTGAGGCAAACAAGGGCCAGAATGAGGGGAAGCAGTTTACGCATCAAAAGGCCTGCCCGATACCGATATAGAGTTCGAAATCCTGGCCTGCGTCGTTGTCAAGCGGCGTGGCGATATCGACGCGGATCGGGCCGATCCCGGTCTCGTAGCGCAGGCCCAGTCCCGCGCCACTGTGCCAATCGCCATTGCGTGTCCCCCAACTGTCTTGACCGACAAACCCGGTGTCGGCAAAGGCAACAGCACCGAACTTGCCTTTCAGGTCGGCACGAATCTCACCCGAGAGGGCGAGGAAGGATCGCCCCCCAAGGCGGTTTCCGCCACCCAGATCAACAGCGAGAGATTGATAGGGTTGCCCTCTTACCGTGCCCGCGCCACCCGAAAAGAATAGCATGCCGGGCGGCACTTCGGTCAGGTCGGCCCCATTGACCGAGCCAAGTTGCGCCCGCGCCGCGAAAATGATCCGGTCGTTGGGATCAAGCGCCAGATAGCCGCGCGCATCGGTGTAAAGCCGCGTGCCCGAGCCGCTTTGATCGACGCCGACAAATGGCGTGGCCTCGACTGAGAAATAAAGGCCGTCCCGTGCATCGAGCGGATCATCACGCGTGTCCCACGTGAGCAATGTCGGGAACAGGATGTGCTCAATCGTGCGGCTTCCCAGATCGTCATCGATATCGGTATACTGATAGGCGACTCCGGCTTCTCCGATGAGGTTGTCCGAGAAGACATGCCTGAGCCCTGCGCCAACTATGGCACGCCGTTCGCGGTAGTCCGGCTCATCTTCTTCCGCCAGTTCCCCTTCGAGATAAAGGGAGGTATCCGGTGTTAAGGTGGCCGGGCGTTCGAAGCGAGTTTTCAACTGATAATCGAGTCCGCCCGAGTCACCACCGATCCCGCCGACTTCGGCATCAAGTCGAAATCGTTCCGCCCCGCCAAGCAGATTGCGATGCAACCAAAAGCCAGACAGTGAAAGCCCTTCGAGCGAGGAAAGCTCGGCACCAAAACCGATGCGGCGGGGCTTGGCATCGACGATCTGGGCGCCGATATCGAGAGTGCCATCAGGATCGGCCATTGCCGCCTCTTGCAAAGCGACAGATTGGAAGGCCCCGGTGCGGCGCAGGCGCGTGCCTGCGCGGTCAAGCTCCTCCGGGTCAAAGACCTCGCCTTCGGGCAGGCCAGCGATTTCGCGGATACGGTCGCGCCGAACACGGCTTTTGCCCTGTGGAATGAGTTCCCCGAAACGCAGGCGCGGACCGGGGGTGAGATCAATGCTGACGTCGAGCGCCTGTTTGGCGTGGTCGGCGGTGATGGTTTCCCCAGTGACTTGGGCCTTGGCGTGACCAATGGCACGCCAACCGTCGATGCCGGCTTCGGAGGCGCGCCGAATGGTTTTGGCGCGGGCCAAGGCGCCACGGCGAAAGCCGTCGGGTAGGTCCGTTCCGGGGGCAAGCGGTGCCATCTCGGCCCGGTCGAAAAGGAATGCCGGGCCGGGGTCCACGGAGATAAAGACCTCGTCGATCCGGGCCGGCGCTTCCAATGGCGGGATTGCCGATGCTTCGCGGCCATCAATCTTGATACTGATGATGGGGCCGTATCGCCCGGCCTCATACATCACACCGATCAAGCGGGCGTAATCCGCACGCGCAGCAGCCAAGATATCTTGTGGCGTGACATCGTCGCGGCCCGCGGTTTCCAAGGTCAGGGATCCACCTGACAGTTTTTCGGTCAGGGAGTCGCCCGCTCCGGGGGCCGATAGACGATACTCCGTCGCTCGCGCGTCTTGCGGCAAGGCCCAGAGGCCAAGCAAGAGCACCGTGACAAAGGCGCGTATCAAGGGCGAATCGTTCACAGGCAGACTTCCGTGATCTTTCCAATGGCTTCATCCCATGCTGCGGCAGGGAATACCACGGTTGGCGTATTCACAATGTCGTTCGGCAGGATTTCTCCGACGAATTCAAGGCGCTTGCCGCAACTCACGTTCCAGAACCCGCTCAATCGCCCCCCTTGGCCGCGTGAAGCGTGCCAAAAGATCATAGAGCACCGGCGTGACAACCAACATAAGAATGGCAGAAAGAGTCAGGCCGGCGATAATGACCGTGCCAATGGCATTCCGGCTTTCCGCACCGGCGCCGGTCGCAAGAACTAGGGGCAGGGCGCCCAAAACGGTGGACAGGACCGTCATCAGGATCGGACGCAGGCGCAATGTCGCGGCAGTGATGACCGCCTCACGGATGGGTTTTCCCTCATCACGGAGTTGATTGGCGAACTCCACGATCAAAATGCCGTTTTTCGCGACCAACCCGATCAACAGGATAATGCCGATTTGACTGTAGACGTTCAGCGACAACCCCCCGAGGGCCATCGCATAAATCGCTCCTGCGACACCCACAGGAACGGTCAGCAGGATGGTAATCGGGTGGACAAAACTCTCGAACTGCGCGGCAAGCACTAGAAAGACGATCAAAAGCGACAGCGCAAAAACCAGATTGGCCCCCGAGGCGGTATCCTTGAACGTGCGAGACTGCCCTTCGTAGCCAAGGTTGGCCTCGGCCGGGAGAATCTCGGCGGCCGCCTGTTCGAGTTGGCCCAAAACCGTGCCGAGATCAGCGCCCGGGGCAAGGGCGGCCGAGAGTTGGATGGAGGGCAACCTGTCAAACCGGCGGAGCGACGGTGCGGCCGCGTTTTCCTCAACTGTCACGAGCGCGCCGAGCGGGACGAGGCTTTCACCGTCGCCTGCGCGGATAAAGATGTTGTCGATATCCGATGGCGTCCGGCGGTCACCCGCTTCGGCCTGAGCGATAACGGGGTATTCGCGGCCACGGCTGACGAAGGTGGTCACTTGCCTTGAGGCCAGCATCGTCTGAAGCGTGTTGGCGATCACATCGGCGGAAATACCAAGATCGTCCGCGCGTTCACGGTCAATGCTGACGTCGATTTGTGGCAGGTTCTGTTCGAAGTTGATCTCGGGGTTGACGATCCCATCAATGGTTTCGGCGCGCTCCAGAAGCGCCGTGGCCCAGCCTTTGACACTGTCGAAGTCAGGTCCGCCCACGACGACGCGCACAGGCGTTGAGTTGCCGCGAAGTCCAAGACCGGCGGGCGTGACCGGGAAACCCCGTGCGATGGTAACCTGCCCCATTTGCG
>DATFKJ010000259.1:0-5834 GCA_035268705.1 Roseovarius sp.
TGGCATTGGCGGTGAAGATCGAGGCGCAGAGGCCATAGTCGGTGTCATTGGCGACTGAGATGGCCTCGTCAAAGCTCGACACCTCAATAACGCTCAGGACTGGGCCGAAGATTTCTTCGCGCGCCAGCGTGTCGTCGTTGCTGGCGACATTTACCACGGTAGGTTCGACAAAGCCCTTGTCGGCCTTGCCGCCCAGAACGATGTTCTCGGCCTTATCCAGATAGCCGCAAACCATGTTGTAGTGGGTTTCGCTGACCAAGGCCCCGACGCGGGTTTCAGGGTCCAGCGGATCACCGACCACCCATTCGCGGGCATGAGCCTCGATCCGTTTCAAAAGGTCCGCCTTGACGTCCCTATGTACGATCAACCGCGACGTTGCCGAGCAATTCTCGCCCATGTTCCAGAAGGCCCCGTTGACGATATGCGCCGCCACCCGGTCAAGGTTTTCGGCGTCGTCCATGACGACGGCGGGGTTCTTGCCGCCCATTTCCAGAACGACCTCCTTGGCGTTGCTTTCCGCCGCATAGGTCAGGAAGCGTTTGCCAGTGACGGTGGAGCCGGTGAAACTGACCATATCCACGTCCATATGACGGCCCAGCGGCTCACCCACCTCCGTGCCGCCACCGGGCAGCACGTTCAGCACGCCTTTGGGTAAGCCCGCCTCGGCGGCCAGTTCGGCCACGCGCAGCGCGGTCAGGCTGGTTTCCTCGGCGGGTTTCACCACCACCGAACAGCCCGTCGCCAGCGCCGGGCCGATCTTCCACGCCAGCATCAAAAGCGGGAAGTTCCACGGCAGGACAAGCCCGACCACACCAATGGGTTCACGCACCACCATGGCGATATGATCATCGCTGGCCGGGGCCACTTCGTCATTGATCTTGTCGATCGCCTCGGCGTGCCACTTGATGGTGTGGATTGTCTCGGGGATATCCACGGTTTCGCAATCAAAGATGGTCTTGCCGCTATCAAGGCTTTCCATCACCGCCAGTTCGCGGGCGTTCCGGGTCATCAGTTTGCACAGCCGGATCAACACATCCTTGCGCTCACTGGGGTGCATCTTGGACCACCGGCCGTCGTCAAAGGCCTCGCGCGCCTTGAGCACGGCAAAATCCACGTCCTCGGCCCCGCAGGCCGCGATTTCGGCCAAAGCCTCGCCCGTGGCCGGGTTCACACTGGTAAAGGTCTTGCCCGAGGCCGCAGCGCGATACCCGCCGTCCACGAAGGCCGAGGTCGGCAGGGCCAGGTCCTTGGCAATCGCCTTGTATTCGTCTTTTGTCAGCAAACCCATGCCTCAGCCCTCCGCGGTGATATCTGCAATGGTTGTCTTGAGAACGCGCGTTACTTGATCCAACGCGCGCTTGTCGTCCTTGTTGAGCGGTTTCAGTGGCGGGCGCACCGCGCCGGTGTCGATCCCCGCCATGGTCACGCCATGCTTGATCGTCTGGATGAACTTGCCGCCCTGTTCCAGAACCCGCATGAGCGGCATCAAGGCCGACATGATCCGGCGGCCCTTGGTGAAATTGCCCTCCAGAACACAGGCATTGTAAAGCGCCACGTGTTCCTCGGGCAGGAAATTCGACCCGCCACAAACCCAGAAGGGCGACCCCCAAGCGAAGAACTCCAAGGCTTGATCATCCATCCCACAGCCCATCTGGATATGCGGGTAATCGCGGGCCAGAAGATGCACCCGGTTAATATCGCCCGAACTTTCCTTGATGCCGCAGAAATTCCGGCTGCGGCCCACACGGTCCAGAAATTCCTCGCCCATCATGGTGCCGGTGCGATCCGGATAATTATATAGCATCACCGGAAGGTTCGCCGCCCGGTCAATCGCCAAGGCATTGAGCGCGTTTTCCCGATCCGTCGGCACCGAATAGGGCGGGCTGGCCAGCAGAATCGCATCGGCGCCCAACTCCCGCGCGGCCTCGGCCAAGGCAATACTATCCGGCGTCAGCATCGCGCCCGTGCCCATCACCAAAGGCACCCGGCCCTTGATCCGCTCATGGGTGAACTTGGCCAGTTCAACCCGTTCCGCCACGGTCTGGGCATAGTTTTCCCCGGTCGAACCGCCGGAAATGATCCCATGAACCCCCTTGTCGATCAGGCTTTCGATCACATCCGCCAGTGCCTCAAGGTCAGGCGTGTGATCGGCGAAATAAGGGGTGACGACGGGGGTATATATCCCCTCGAACTTGAAGATTGGCGTCATAAGCGGGCAGCCTTCTTATGCTGAGGTTGAACGGGGCAGGGTGCCAAGCGGTTGACCCATCCCCGCCGGCATCACGAACATCTCGATCTGGTTGCGCGACAGGTTCCAGTGATCCTCGGCCAGTTGCGCCGCCGTGGCCTCATCGCGGGCCTCGATGGCGGCGATGATGGCGTCGTGCTGCTGGCTGGCCTCGGATACGCTTTCGGCCATGGCCGGGGTGACGGGGCGGTAAAAGGTCATGGAAATTCGCGCGTGATCAATCAGCAGCCGATGGAACGAGGGCAAAAGATAGATATTGCCCGCCATTTCGCCGGTGATCTCGTGAAAGCGGTTGTTGGCCAAGGTGCGGTTGGTGGTCGAGCCCTTGCGCAACGCGGCGCGGAAATCCTCCTGCGCGGCCTTCAAGGCGGCAATCTGGGTCGGTGTGGCGTTCAGCGCCGCCAACCGCAGGATCGCGCCATAGATCATCGGCGCGGCCAGAAAGAAATCGCGCAGCGTGGTGTGCGACATTTCGGAGACCCGCGCGCCGCGATTGGCCCGCAGCTCAACGTATCCCAGCCCGGCCAATTCGCGCAAAACCTCGCGCAGGGGGGTGCGCGACAAGGCAAAATCCTCACTCAATTGTGCTTCGTCCAGATCGGCACCGGGACGAATGTCTTGGGTCAGGATCGCCCGTTTCAGCGTATCAAGCAAATGCGCTTTGCGGTCCTTGGTGGTGTCTGGCACTTGGCGGTCCTTTCAGCCCGAGTCACATTGTATTTGTAAAAAATACATATTGCATACAATTTGTAAATCATGAAAACTATGACTCATGACAAGGACCCGGCATTTCATTTTCATCCTGATCGAGGATTTCGCGCATCTGGCCTTTTCGAATGCGGTCGAACCTCTGCGAATCGCCAACCTGATCAAAGGCGAGGCGCTCTATTCCTTTTCGCTTGGGGCCGAGGGAGGGCAAAGCGTGCGCGCGTCGAATGAAACCGTGACATTGGTCAATCATGGGGTGGATGATTTGCCGCGATGCGATCGGTTGTTCGTGCTGTCGGGGTTGCAGATGCGCAATCGTATCACCCCGGCGCTATTGGCCATGCTGCGGCGTGAACGCGCCCGTGGTAGCAATATCGGGGCGCTGTGTTCGGGGGCCTATATCCTTGCCAAGGCGGGGTTTTTGGACGGGCAGAAATGCGCCATCCATTGGGATTATCATGACAGCTTCATGGAGGAATTCCCGGACATCCCCCTTGTGCGCAACGTCTTTGTCGCCGACGAAAAACACATCACCGCTTCGGGCGGATCAGCCACGGCCGACCTGATGCTGCATTTGATCGAACGCGACCATGGCCGCGATCTGGCCGTCGCCGTGGCCGACCAAATGGTCTATACCGCCGCTCGTGAAGCGACGGCGGAACAGCGCGTGTCGCTGCAATCGCGCAACGGGATGCGCAACCCGCACCTGACCAAGGCCATCGCCCGGATGCAGGACCATATCGAAGACCCTATTTCACCGTCGGTCATTGCCGAGGATTTGGGTATTTCCACCCGGCAGTTAGAACGCCTCTTTGGCCGCTATCTCAATACCTCGCCCAAGAAATATTTCATGGAACTGCGGCTTGAACGCGCGCGGCACCTGTTGTTGCAAACCGAAATGTCGGTGACTGAAATCGCCTGTGCCTGCGGGTTCGAAGCGACGGGCCATTTCGCCCGGGTCTACAAGGGGGCCTATGGCGTGACGCCCACGGGCCAGAAGGCGAAACTGGGATAGCGGCCTAGGCCACCTTCCGCGCCACCAGATCAATCAGCGCCGACTGTCCCTTGTGGCCTTCGCCCTCCTCGATGTGCCGCTCATAGGCCCGGCAATCCAGAATCTCCCAATCGGCAAATTCGGTGCGCAGCATGTCCTCGGTATACATGTTCTCCGCACAGGGCGGACCGCCGGTGCCGAATTCCAACTGCTTTGGTGTGTAACCGTGCAGGAGGATCAACCCACCGGGTTTGACGCTTTGCTTCATGCCGTTGAACAGGATGGGACGCGCGTCTGGACCGACGAATTGAATGAAGATGCCGGCGACGATGTCATAGGTCTCGGGCCAGGTATGGTTGAGAACATCCACTTCGCGGAAATCGACTATGACTCCCTTCGTCTCGGCCAGCTTGCGCGCCTTGGCGATGGCCGATGGGGCATATTCAAGTGCCGTGACCTCAAGGCCCTGTTCGGCCATGAAGACCGAATTGCGCCCTTCACCATCGGCAACGGAAAGGGCCGTTGCGCCATTGGGAGGCAAAAGGTCTGCATGGTCTTTCAGAAAGGCGGCAGGCTCGGTGCCGAAAACATAATCCGGCGTTTGGAAGCGGTCTTCCCACATTGCTCAGATCCTCTGGCTCAAAGGATGAAAAAACCGCCCCCACGCAGGGTGGCAGGGGCGGTTTTGTACATTTTGCACATGCTCAAGCTGGCATGCCTCAGTTTTTGTACAAGACTCGAATAATTTTGTACGACTTGTACGCTCTGATTTACTTCGCCGCCGGGCCGATGATCATAATCATCTGGCGGCCTTCCATCTTCGGCATGTTCTCGACCTTGCCAATATCCTTGACGTCCGCAGCCACGCGGTTGAGCAACTCACGGCCCAAATCCTGGTGCGCCATCTCACGACCGCGGAAGCGCAGGGTGATTTTTACCTTGTCTCCATTCTCCAGGAATTTGAAAACATTACGCATTTTAACTTCATAGTCATGCGTGTCGGTGTTGGGGCGGAACTTCACCTCCTTAACCTCGATGACCTTTTGTTTCTTGCGCGCTTCGGATTCGCGTTTCTGCTGTTCGTACTTGAACTTGCCGTAGTCCATGATCTTGCAGACCGGGGGGGTGGCATTCGGCGATATCTCAACCAGGTCCAACCCAGCCGCTTCCGCCATGTCCATCGCCCGCTCAGGCGAGACAACGCCAACGTTTTCGCCTTCGGCCCCGATGAGCCGGATTTCAGGAGCACGGATTTTATCGTTAACGCGGGGGCCAGTGTCGCGCGTGGGTGGCGCGTTGTGAGGTCTACGGGCTATGGCTTCGTTCCTTTGATGGTTGTAGAAAGTTGAAGCCGAAAGGTAACCGCGCAGCACGGGTGTTTCAAGCTGCAAAATCGGCTGATCTGAGCCGAAATAAACAGCTTTCCCCCTTGCGCCTTTCCTTTTTGAACGGCATCTGTGATCCCATATGAAGCAGGGTCCCGGTTGAATGGTGGCCTGTATGACAAAGGGATTGCAAAATGAGAAACCTGTTGTGGATTGTTCTGGCCGCGGTGGTGTTGATCGGTGGATATATGCTTTTCACCGGTAAATCCGTGGAAGAAATGACCGAAACCGTCACCGGTGAAGAGGGGATGGAAGCGCCTGAGGCCTTGGAAGACGCCGCCGAGGCGGCCGGCGATGCCGTGGATACTGCAACAGACACGGTTGCAGACGCGGTTGACGATGCCGCCGAGGCCACCGGCGATGCCGCCGACGCGGCAACGGATGCTGCCAGCGATGCGGTCGAGACTGCAACGGATGCCGCAGATGACGCCGCCGAGGCGACGGAAGGTGCCGTGGATAGCGCCACGGACGCGGCCGGTGATGCGGCGGACGCCACTGC
>DATFKJ010000260.1:0-2819 GCA_035268705.1 Roseovarius sp.
GAGATCGCGTACCGCCCCGCGCGCGTCCTGATGCAGGACTTCACCGGCGTGCCCGCCGTGGTCGACCTCGCCGCGATGCGCGACGGCATCGTCGCCCTCGGCGGCGATCCCGACAAGATCAACCCCCTGAACCCCGTGGACCTCGTGATCGACCATTCGGTGATGATCGACGAGTTCGGCAACCCGCGCGCGTTCCAGCTGAACGTCGACCGCGAATACGAGCGGAACATGGAACGCTACCAGTTCCTGAAATGGGGCCAAGGCGCGTTCAACAATTTCCGCGTTGTGCCGCCCGGCACCGGGATTTGCCATCAGGTCAACCTTGAATATCTGGCGCAAACCGTCTGGTCCGATGTCGATCAGGACGGGGTCGAAGTGGCCTATCCCGACACATTGGTCGGCACCGACAGCCACACCACCATGGTCAACGGTGCTGCGGTTCTGGGCTGGGGTGTTGGCGGGATCGAGGCCGAGGCCGCGATGCTGGGCCAGCCGATTTCGATGCTCATCCCCGAGGTTGTCGGTTTTGAGCTGACCGGCGCGATGATGGAAGGCACCACCGGCACCGACCTTGTGCTGAAGGTGGTGGAAATGCTGCGCGCCAAGGGCGTTGTCGGCAAATTTGTCGAATTCTACGGTGACGGTCTGGATAACCTGCCGCTGGCGGATCGTGCGACCATCGCCAACATGGCCCCCGAATACGGCGCCACCTGTGGCTTCTTCCCGATCGACGACGAAACTCTGCGCTACCTGCGCAACACCGGCCGCGACGAAGACCGCGTTGCGCTGGTCGAAGCCTATGCCAAGGAAAACGGTTTCTGGCGCGATGCCAGCTATGCGCCGGTTTACACCGACACGCTTAGCTTGGACATGGGCACCATCGTTCCGGCCATCTCGGGGCCGAAACGCCCGCAGGATTACGTGGCGCTGGACAAGGCCGCGCCGGCCTTTTTCGATGTGGTCGCAGAATATCGTGGCGAAGACGAAACCGCCGCCGCCACCGACATGGCCGCCGAGGGCCCTACCCCCGACGCCCTGATCGACCCGCGCAAAACAGCCAAGGTCGAGGGTGAAGACTATGACCTGCGCGACGGCTCGGTCGTGATCGCCTCGATCACGTCCTGCACCAATACCTCGAACCCTTATGTGATGATCGGCGCCGGGCTTGTCGCGCGCAAGGCGCGCGAGTTGGGGCTTGATCGCAAACCGTGGGTGAAAACCTCGCTTGCGCCGGGCAGTCAGGTCGTGTCGCATTACCTTGAGGCCGCTGGCCTGCAAGACGATCTTGACGCCATCGGCTTCAACCTTGTCGGCTATGGTTGCACCACCTGCATCGGGAACTCTGGCCCGCTGCAAGATGAAATCTCGAAGGCCATCAACGACAATGACCTGATCGCCACCAGCGTTCTGTCGGGCAACCGCAACTTTGAAGGCCGGATCAGCCCCGATGTGCGCGCCAACTATCTGGCCTCACCGCCGCTGGTTGTGATCTATGCCATCGCGGGTGATATGAATATCGATCTGGTCAACGAACCGATCGGCACCGACAAGAGCGGCAACGATGTCTACATGAAAGACATCTGGCCGACGCAGGCGGAGATCGCCGAACTGGTTGAAAAAACCGTCACCCGCGAAGCATTCCAGTCGAAATATGCCGACGTGTTCAAGGGCGACGACAAGTGGCAGGACGTGGAGACCTCGGAGGGCGAAACCTATGATTGGCCCCCGCAATCGACCTATGTGCAGAATCCGCCCTATTTCCAAGGCATGGCCAAAGAGGCAGGAACCATTTCCGATATCAAGGGCGCGCGTATGCTGGCCTTGCTGGGGGATATGGTCACAACCGACCACATCAGCCCCGCAGGCAGCTTCAAGCCCTCGACCCCGGCGGGTGAATACCTGACCGAGCGTCAGGTGTCAGTGCGCGAATTCAACTCTTACGGGTCACGCCGTGGCAACCACGAAGTGATGATGCGCGGCACCTTTGCCAATATCCGTATACGCAACGAGATGCTGGACGGGGTCGAAGGCGGTTACACCAAAGGCCCGGACGGAGAACAGACCTCAATCTTCGATGCGGCGATGGCATGGCAGGACAAGGGCGTGCCGCTGGTTGTTGTCGCAGGCGAGCAATATGGCGCGGGCTCCAGTCGAGATTGGGCTGCAAAGGGCACCAACCTGTTGGGCGTGAGCGCCGTCATCGCCGAAAGCTACGAACGTATCCACCGCTCAAACCTTGTGGGCATGGGCGTTATCCCGTTCGAGTTCACCGGCGGCGACACCCGCAAATCGCTGAACCTGACCGGCGAAGAAAGCTTTGATATCACCGGGCTGGAAGGCGACATGAAACCGCAGGCCGAGGTGCCCTGCACCATCACCTATGCCGATGGCACGACGAAAGAGATCACTCTCAAGTCGCGCATCGATACGGCGGTGGAAAAGGAATATGTCGAAAACGGCGGCGTGCTGCACTACGTTCTGCGCAACCTTGCCAAATCCGCCGCCTGAGCGCGGATCGGATCAGACCAACGGGGCGGCCTTCGGGCCGCCTTTTTTTGTCGACCTCGCGTGGACATCACCGCTATGGGATCAATGCAAACGGGTTGACCGCGCTAAACAAGATGCACCCGCGCCGGGCACAGCGGGCCTTCGCCCATCGAAAGTGTCGGGGGCAAATCGCAAAAATCTTCCCCTTTTATTTGCGCGAAAAGTCCACAAATACGGCCCAAAATCAAACCCGGGCCAACACAGGGGCAAACCATGCGGGCATTCATAATTCTGGCTCAGGCGGGCATTCTGACAATGCTGGCCGTCATTGG
>DATFKJ010000261.1:0-8183 GCA_035268705.1 Roseovarius sp.
CGGTCGAACTGCACCTCGACCTGCCCGATGGGATCAACGGCGCGCATCGCTGCGACTGCTCTTTTTGCCGCCGTCGCGCGGCCCCCAACATCTCGGTCCCGCTATCGGCGCTGACCGTGACGCGCGGCGCGGAAAGTCTCACGCTCTACACATGGGGCACCGGTACGGCCAAGCATTACTTCTGCTCAACTTGCGGAATCTACACCCACCACCAACGCCGCTCGAACCCACAAGAATACGGCGTCAACCTTGGGTGCATCGAAGGCCAAAACCCCGCCGAGCATGAGCCGATCCCGTGGAACGACGGAATCAACCACCCCTCCGACACCTAAAGCCCCGCGTCATCCGACTGGATCAACCGCCGGCGCAACCACCCCGAGATCGTATCCATCGCCATCACCATCAGCACGATCAGCACGATGTAATAACTCACCTCTTCCCAATCCTTCTGGGTGATGATCGCCTGCGTCAGCAACAACCCGATGCCACCCCCGGTGATCGCCCCGATGATCGTGGCGCTGCGGGTGTTGGATTCAAGGTAATATAATAGCTGGCTCAGAAGCACCGGCGTAATCTGCGGAATGACCCCGAACCGATATCGCTGCATCGGTTTGGCCCCCGTGGACTGCACCCCCTCAATCTCTTTCTCATCCACGTTCTCAAGCGTTTCCGAGAAGAGCTTTCCAAACGTCCCCATATCGGTCAGCAAGATCGCCAAGGCCCCCGTCAACGGCCCCGGCCCAAAGGCCCGTGCCAGAACCACGGTCCAGATCAGGGCATCCACCCCCCGCACGAAATCAAACACCCGCCGCACACCGAAGCGCACCGCCATGAAAGGCGAAAAATTCCGCGCCGCCATGAAGGCCAAGGGCAGGGCCAGCATGGCCGCGCCAAAGGTGCCAAGGAAGGCCATGAGGATCGTCTCGAACACCGCCCAGATGACCTCGGAATGCCGCCACATGGCATTGCCCCAGAAATCACGCCACATGGCCACGGCGTTCGACACCTCGGGTCGCACCCGCTCACCTGAAACGGCAAGCCCCACCAGTTCACCAATGCTCTTGCCATGAAACGGGCTGTCCAGCGTGAAGAAAAACAGCTCCCAGCCCATGTCGTACTTGAACAACTCCGCCCGGGTCCGCGTCACCGTCAGACGCCCCCGGTCAGTGGTAACCGCCAGCCGGTTCTTCGAGACGTTGATCCACTCGGGCTGATCTTCCATCTCACCCTGTGGAAACACCATCTCGACCCCGCTGCGGGCCGGGCGCGCCTCGATCATCCCGAAATCGGGGATGTCATAGCGCACCCACTCGCCTTCATAGGTCACCACATGACCCCGCCCCAGTTGCGCCACCATGCCGGTCTCGGTCAGGTTGACCCAGTCGGGCGCGGTGCCTTCGGCATAGGTGCCTTTGCGCTCACCCTCGATAGCGATCTCGATACTCTCCGACCGTGCATCGTACAAAACATGCGTCTTGTGGCTGTAACTGTCGGCCACCAAGGCGCGGGCATTGTCGATGCTCGCCCGCTCGCTCAGCCCCGGAATGTCGAAGGCGAAAAAGATATAAACGAAATAGGCAAGGATCACCGCAGGCAGGCCGAAATTTAACAGGCGCTTGCGCCCGAACAGACGGCTTGCCTCGCCTTTGAAATCCGCTGTCGCTGTCAGGCTCATTGCTGCGTTCCCTTGGTCAGGCGATCCCGGTAATGCGATGAAATCTGGTCAAAAAAGACGATGGTTAAGAACAGAAGGATGAAAATCGCCGCCGCCTCGTCGAACTTGCCCTGCCCCCATGACATGGCGTTCTTGAGTTCATATCCGATGCCGCCCGCGCCCACGAACCCAAGGATCGCCGAGGCGCGAATGTTGATCTCAAAGCGCAGCAGCGCATAGCTCAGATAATTCGGCGCTACCTGCGGAATGATGCCCAGAAGCATCCGCTGCGACCAGTTTGCGCCGACCGATTGCAGCCCCTCCATGGGCTTGAGCGAGGCGTTTTCGTTCACTTCCGAGAACAGCTTGCCCAGCGCCCCAACAGTATGCAGCGCAATCGCGATCATCGCAGGCACCGGCCCGCCGCCAAGGATAAAGATCAACACCAAGGCAATCACGATTTCGGGGATCGCGCGCAGGATATCCATGATCCGCCGGAACACCGGGATCATCCGGGGCCAGCGCGCCATGCCCCGCGTCGACAACAGCGACATCATAATACCCAGCAGCGCGCCCAACAGGGTCGAGGCGGCGGCGATATTGATGGTTTCAAGCAGCGCGGGAAAGAACGTCACGAAATGTCCGGGCAGTTCATGGGCTTTCTCGATGGCCTCGCCCCAGACCTGCGCCGGGAAATCCAGCACATTGTGCCAGCCATCCCAAAAGCCCCCGGCATTGCGATCATCGGCAAGGTTGAAGCCCGCCACCATAAGCGCCACGAAAAGCGCCAGCATCGCGCCCGAATACAACCGCTTGCGGCGCGTCATCGCCATGTATCCGTTGCGAATGCTATCCGTCGTGATCGGCGCCTGCGCGCTAATGTCTGCCATGCCCTGTCCCCCGGCTGCGTATTAAAAAGGGCCCACCCTTTTCGGGTGGACCCTCGTTTCGTTCAGGCTGGATCAGTTCGATTTGGCCTTACGGGCCTCGATGATAGACAGGTAAGCGTCGTGCCCGATCGGCTGGAAACCCTTGGCTTCGCCGGCCATCACGCCATAGGCGCAATCGGGATCCATCGCCGGCAGCGAAGCCATCAGCGCGGTCATATTGACCTTGACGTCCTCCGGCAGGTCACTGCGCAAAACCACGGGGCCTTCCGGGATCGGCTTCGACTTCCAGATTTGAACCAGATCGTTCATGTCGATCAGGCCTGCATCAACCGCCTTGCGCAGCGCGCCAGAGTTATAACCGTCTTCCCAGTTGCCCAGACCATCGGCCCAGGTCACGCCGGCATCCACGTCGCCGTTGTTGACCGCAACGATGGTCTGCTCGTGACCGCCGGTGAATTTCACCTCACCAAAGTAGTCACCCGATTGCATGGTGGCACCGATTTCGGTGGGGATTTCGATCGAGGGAATCAGGTAGCCCGAGGTCGAGTTAGGGTCGCCAAAGCCAAAGACCTTGCCATTCATGTCGTCCAGCGAGGTAATGCCGCTGTCCTTGTGGGCAAACCCGACCGAGTGATAGCCATAGCCACCGTCGACATTGGTTTTCACAAGGATCGGCTCAACCGCGTCGGGGTCTTCCAAATAGGTCTTGGCATAGCCCGAGGCCCCCAGCCAAGCCATGTCGATGGTGCCGCCCAGCAGGCCCTGGATCACGCCATTGTAGTCGGCAGGCGCGAACAGTTTGGTTTCAACACCCAGCAGCTCTTCGGTTTTCTCGCGCAGGCACTCGTTCGAGTTCATGCGGTCCTGGGCGTTTTCACCGCCCAGAAGGCCGATGCGGAATTCGCTGATCTCTTCGGCCAGCACGGGGCTGGTCAGGGCCGTAGTCGCTACGATGGCAGCAAGCAGTTTCTTCATGGTATCTCTCCGATTGGATTGAGTTGATCTTCGATTGAAGGCTCGGGGAAGTCTCAAAGCGCGGCCTCGGCCTCGCGTATGGCGGCATGGCTGGGGCGCTCTACTGTATCGATAGAGGTTGAGGTGCTGGCCTCGGAAAATCCGGCGTCCGCGCCATAGATGTCGCGCGCCACGCCGGTTGTCAGTTGTTCGGGGCTGCCGTCGAACACGATCCGGCCATGCAGCATCCCGATCACCCGGTCGCAATAGCACCGCGCGGTGTCCAGCGTGTGCAGGTTGGCGATCACCGTGCGGCCGTCTTCCTCGTGAATACGGCGAAGGTCGTCCATAACCACCTGCGCATTCATCGGATCAAGGCTGGCAATCGGCTCATCGGCCAGAACGATCTTGGGGTCCTGCATCAGCGCCCGGGCAATCGCCACCCGCTGCTGCTGTCCACCCGAAAGCGCCTCGGCCCGCTTGGGCGCATGTTCGGCGATACCCAGCCGGGCCAGAATGTCGATGGCGCGGTGAATGTCCGCTTCAGGATAAAGGTTGAACATCGTCGACCACGTCGAGCGGCGATTGAGCGTCCCATGCAGCACGTTCGAAACCACGTCCATGCGCGGTACAAGGTTGAACTGCTGGAAAATCATCGCGCAGTCGGACTGCCACGCGCGCTTTTCCGCCCCCTTCAGCCCTGTCACATCGCGCCCCTCGAAGGCGATCTGGCCCTCGCTGGCATCGGTCAGCCGGTTCAGCATCCGCAAAAGCGTGGATTTCCCCGCGCCCGAACGTCCGATGATCCCGATCATCGCGGGCCGTTCCACCTCGAACGATACGGCATCAACGGCCGTGTTCTTGCCAAACCTACGCGTCAAGTCGGTCACTGTCAGCACTGCACATCCCCTTGCTGTCTTGCGGCCCTCCTACGCGGCCTCCCTGAAGGGAATGCGACAGATCGTTGAAAGTTTTGTAACAGCGGGTGCTGAAACCTTGGGCGGAAAGGCACTACAGACCCGGCCCGCGTCATACCGTCCCTTGCCCACCGGCCTTGGCAAGCGTATTCCCAGCGCATGACATCCGCACGAAAACGCCTCCATCGTGACGACTGGCTGCACGCCGGGCTGACCGCCCTGCAAGAGCAAGGCCCGGACGCGCTCAAGGCAGAACCCTTGGCGCGCAGGATGGGAACAACCAAGGGCTCTTTCTATTGGCATTTCGAGGATGTGCCGGATTTTCACCGCGCGCTTCTGACCATGTGGGAGGAAAGCGCACAAGCCGCCCTCTCCGAGGCCCAATCAGGCTCAGGTACAGCCACCAGCCGGCTGCGCCACGCGGCCCAATCCATCGCCGATCAGGCCGAGGGTGACGCCGTCATCCGCGCATGGGCGCGCGGCCATAAGGGCGCGGACGAAACCCTGAAGCGGGTAGATGCCGCCCGCCTTGAAACGCTGCACGACCTGCTGTCCGACGTGGGCGTATCCAACCCCGAAATGGCCCGGATCATTCTGGCCAGCGGAATTGGAATGGCGCAGTTGAATGAAGGCGACAGCGATGCCAACACGCAGGCCATCGGCTCCCTCGTGGATCTCGTGCTTGCGCTACGCTAAACCACCTCGCCGGCGTCCAACCGCTCAAGAACCCGCCGCGCGCCCTCAAGGGTCGCGACACGTTTTTCTTCATCCATGCGGTCCCATGTACGATACATCTGGCCCATCCGCGGATTGCCCTGAAACCGCTCGCGGTGCCGCACCATGAAATCCCAAAACAATAGGTTGAACGGGCAAGCCCCCTCGCCCACTTTCTCCTTCACCGAATAGGCGCAATCACCGCAGTAATCCGACATCTTGGCGATGTAATTGCCCGAACTCACATAGGGCTTGCTGGCGATGATCCCGCCATCGGCAAACTGACTCATGCCGATGGTGTTGGGGGCCTCGACCCACTCATAGGCATCGGCATAAACCGCCAGATACCATTCGTGCAGTTGGTGCGGATCAACCCCCGCCAAAAGCGCGAAATTGCCGGTCACCATCAACCGCTGAATATGGTGGGCATAGGCCTCGTCGCGGGTCTGCGCCACCGCATGACCCACGCAATTCATATTGGTCTCGCCGCCCCAGTACATCCATGGCAAATCCCGCGCATGGCCCAGCACATTGCGCGTGGTATAGTCCGGCCCCTCGCGGAAATAGATTCCCCGCACATATTCGCGCCAGCCGATCACCTGCCGGATAAACCCCTCGGCGGCATTGATCGGCACCCGCCCGGATTTCCATTCCTCTTCCACACGGGTGCAGATTTCCACAGGATCAAGCAATCCAATGTTCAAATACGGAGATAACAGCGAATGATGCAGAAACTTGTCCCCTTGCAACATCGCGTCCTGATAATCGCCAAACCCTTCCAATAAATGCTTGGCAAAGTGATCCAAGGCGCACAGGGCCTGCGTCCGCGTCACGGCAAAATGAAAGGGGCGCAATGCCCCGAAATTCTCCCCAAACCGCGCCTCGACCAGATCAAGCACCTCTTCGGTGATCTCATCCGGGGTGAACTGCATCGGCGCGGATCGCAGCATATCTCCCGAGGCAGGCTTTCGGTTATCGTGATCGAAATTCCACTTGCCCCCCGCCGGTTTGCCCTCCTCCATCATCAGGCCGGTCTTGCGGCGCATCTCGCGATAGAAATATTCCATCCGAAGCTCTTTGCGCCCCTCGGCCCAATCCTCGAACTCCTGAAGCGAACAGATAAAACGATCATCGGGCAAAAGGGTCACGGTCAACGGCGCGTTTTCCAACGCCCCAATCAACCGCCATTCGCCCGGTCGGGTGGCCAGAACCTCGCTCACGCCATGCTCTTGGCCCCGGCGCATCAACTCCCCCACGATGGATTTTGACGCGGCCTCATCATCCAGCCGCGTATAGGCCACGTGCCAGCCAGCGTCTTCCAGCTCACCCGCGAAATGCCGCATCGCCGACAGGACCAGCGCAATCTTCTTGGGGTGGTGCGGCACATACCCCGTCTCGTCCAGCACCTCGGACATGACAATCAGGTCACTTGCCTTGTCCGCCTCCCGCAGCGCCGAAAGCCCCTCGCTCAACTGGTCCCCCAGGATCAGAACCAAACGCTTCACCATGGCACGCGCTTTCCGGCCCAATCAAAGAATTGCCCCGTATCCTCTTTGGTCAGCCCATCAATGACATGCAAAAGGTGGACGGCGGCTTCCTGCGGCGTGACGGTGGGGTGCCCCTTGGCGTATTTCTCGGTCAGCGGTGTTTCCACCGTGCCGGGATGCAGCGCCACGCAAATCGCCTCTTTGTGACTGCGACCAATCTCAATCGCCCCGGTATGGATCATCTGATTGAGCGCCGCCTTGGCGGTGCGGTAACTGTACCAGCCACCAAAACCGTTATCGCCAATCGACCCTACTCGCGCCGAAAGCGCCGCAAAGACACCGCGACGGTCCTTCGGCAACAAACGCATGCCGTGCTTCATCACCAAAGACGGCCCCACACAATTCAACATGAACTGCGCGCGCATCGCCTCCGCGTCCAGATGTTTCAGCGATTTTTCCGGCCCGCGCCCGTCCAATTCCAAAGCGCCGGTTGTGACGAAAACCAAGTCGAACGGCCCGTCCAAACGGCCCAATGCCGCCGCGACCGAGGCCTCGTCGGTCACGTCCAATCCATCGTCCCGCCGCGATAGTCCCGTCACCGCCACACCACGACTCACCAATGCCTCTGACACTGCCGTTCCAATTCCGCCCGAGGCGCCGATAATCAATGCATGTTCCATGTCGTGGGACCTAGTGGGCCAAGGCCCCTCTTCAAGCAACGCGCGCGCCCTTCCCGTGGGCCACGCATCTGAACGGCACGGTTCGGAATTCTTTACACCTTGTACCTGTCGCCCGGCGCGGCGCCGGGTTTAAGTACAAAACTCGGCATGACGATGTACAATCTATACAAAATATTTCGGGGTTTTCATCGGAGGGCATGATCCCTATACTTTTCGTATGACACAGCAGGACCACATCCGTTTTGGCCAAACGCCCCGCAATGCGGGTTGCGTTTCCGTCCTGCTACTCCTAAGCCGCCTCTGAGCGTGCCATCATCCGGCGCGACCGCTCAGAGGCTGTGCTTTTTCTCTTTCGCGCCAATGGCTTAGGATAACGAACGAGACCCGACATGACTGATGCTTCCAAAGACCGCGTGGTGATTTTCGACACCACCCTGCGCGACGGCGAACAATCCCCCGGCGCCACCATGACCCATGATGAAAAGCTCGAAATCGCCGCCATGCTCGATGACATGGGCGTTGATATCATCGAGGCCGGTTTTCCCATCGCCTCCGAAGGCGATTTCAAGGCGGTTTCAGAGATTGCCAAAAATTCGGTAAACTCGACGATCTGTGGCTTGGCGCGAGCCAACCCCAAGGATATCGACCGTTGCTGGGAGGCGGTGAAACACGCAAAAAGCCCGCGAATTCATACGTTTATCGGCACCTCGCCGCTGCACCGGGCGATCCCGAACCTGACGATGGACGAGATGGTCGACCGGATCGAGCAGACCGTCACCCAGGCGCGCAACCTGTGCGACGACGTGCAGTGGTCGCCGATGGACGCGACGCGCACGGAGTGGGACTTCCTGCGCCGAACGGTCGAGACGGCGATCAAGGCGGGGGCG
>DATFKJ010000262.1:0-5051 GCA_035268705.1 Roseovarius sp.
TCTACTGGCTGTTGAACATGAGCCTGAAGACGAATGCCGAGATTTTGGGTGCCTTCTCGCTCTGGCCGCGGGACCTGACCTTGGAAAACTACGCCACCATCTTCTCGGATGCGTCCTGGTACATGGGCTATGTCAATTCGCTGATCTACGTTGTGCTGAACACGGTGATCTCGATCAGCGTGGCGCTGCCGGCGGCCTATGCCTTCTCGCGCTATCGTTTCGTGGGCGACAAGCACCTGTTCTTCTGGCTGCTGACCAATCGCATGGCACCGCCTGCCGTCTTTGCGCTGCCGTTCTTTCAGCTTTATTCGAGCGTGGGCCTGTTCGACACGCATATCGCGGTGGCGCTGGCGCATTGCCTGTTCAACGTGCCGCTGGCGGTGTGGATCCTTGAGGGGTTCATGCGCGGCGTGCCCAAGGAGATCGACGAGACCGCCTATATCGACGGCTACAGTTTTGGCCGCTTCTTCATCAAGATTTTCACGCCCCTGATTGCATCGGGCATCGGCGTGGCGGCCTTCTTCTGCTTCATGTTCTCATGGGTGGAACTGCTGTTGTCGCGCACCCTGACCAGTGTCGATGCCAAGCCCATCGCCGCCACCATGACCCGCACGGTGGGGGCTTCGGGGATTGACTGGGGCGTTCTGGCCGCGGCCGGGGTGCTGACGCTCGTGCCGGGGGCCTTGGTGATCTACTTCGTGCGTAACTACATCGCCAAGGGCTTTGCCCTGGGCCGCGTGTAAGGGAGGAAACACATTATGGACTGGATGGCATGGACCATACCGACCGCTGCCTTTTTCGGCGTGATCGCAGCACTGCTGATTACCTTCTCGATCCTTGCGATCAAATTCCCCGAGACCCCGCGCATGGGTGTTCTTCGGATCGAAACCACGCGCGGTGATCGTTTGTTCATCACGCTTCTGGGCTCGGCCTTCATCAACTTGGCTTGGCTGGGCCTTGTCGGCGCGCATCAACCCTATGCGCTGATCCTTTGCCTGATCTACGCCGCAGCGGTCTTTCGCTGGGTGTAGGGCGAACTTGCGCCCGGGAACGGAGGAGACCGGGCGCCAACCTTCAAGATCCTCAACGACAAGATTGGTTCTAACTGGGAGGAAAGACATGAACCTTAACCTCAAATCCACAACCGCGCTGGGCCTTGCCCTGTCGCTTCTGACCGGACCGGCCTTTGCCGGGATGGAGGAAGCGAAGGAATTCCTTGATGCGGAAATCGGTGAAATGTCGGCGCTTGATCGCGCCGCGCAAGAGGCCGAAATGCAGTGGTTCGTCGATGCGGCACAGCCCTTTGCGGGCATGGAAATTCGCGTCGTGTCGGAAACCATCACCACCCACGAATACGAGTCCAAGGTCTTGGCCCCGGCGTTCACGGCCATCACGGGTATCAATGTCACTCATGACCTGATCGGTGAGGGCGATGTCGTCGAGAAATTGCAAACCCAAATGCAATCCGGCCAGAACATCTATGACGCCTATGTCAACGACAGTGACCTGATCGGCACCCATTGGCGGTATCAGCAGGTGCGCAACCTGACCGACTGGATGGACGGCGAAGGCGCGGACGTGACCAACCCGGGCCTCGATCTGGATGACTTCATCGGAACGCAGTTCACAACCGCGCCCGATGGCAAGCTGTACCAGTTGCCCGATCAGCAGTTCGCGAACCTGTATTGGTTCCGCTATGATTGGTTCAACGACGAAAAGAACAAGGCTGATTTCAAGGCGGAATACGGCTATGACCTGGGTGTTCCCGTGAACTGGGCCGCCTATGAGGATATCGCCGAATTCTTTACCGGCCGCGATCTGAGCCATATGGGGATCGACGACGAGATCTTCGGCAACATGGACTACGGCAAGAAAGACCCCAGCCTTGGCTGGCGTTACACGGACGCCTGGATGTCGATGGCTGGCATGGGCGACACCGGTGAGCCCAACGGCCTGCCCGTTGATGAATGGGGTATCCGTGTCAACGATGACAGTCAGCCCGTCGGCGCCTGTATGGCCCGCGGTGGTGCCGCCAACAGCCCGGCCGCCGTTTATGCGGTTGAAAAGGCGGTTGATTGGCTGCAGAACTACTCTCCGCCCTCGGCCATGGGTATGACCTTCTCCGAGGCTGGCCCGGTCCCGGGACAGGGTAACATCGCACAGCAGATGTTCCTCTACACCACCTTTGTCGCGCCGCTTGTCGATAGTCCGGCGGTGATGAACGAGGATGGCACCCCCAAATGGCGCCTCGCGCCCAGCCCGCACGGGGCCTACTGGGAAGACGGCATGAAAGTCGGCTACCAAGACGTTGGTAGCTGGACCTTGATGAAATCCACCCCGGTGGATCGCGCCAAGGCGGCATGGCTCTATTCGCAGTTTGTGACCTCGAAAACCGTGGACGTGAAGAAAGCCCACACCGGCCTGACCTTCATCCGCGAGTCGACGGTCAACCACGACAGCTTTACCGAGCGCGCACCGAAATTGGGCGGTCTGGTCGAATTCTACCGCAGCCCTGCGCGCACGCAGTGGTCGCCGACCGGCACCAACGTGCCTGACTATCCCAAGCTGGCACAGCTGTGGTGGCAGAACATCGGCGATGCCATGTCCGGCGCAAAAACCGCGCAAGCGTCACTGGATAGCCTTTGTGGCGACATGGAAAGCGTGATGGAGCGTCTGGAACGCGCCGGCATTCAGGGCGATATCGGCCCGGCGATGAATGACGAGGAAGGCGCCGAGTACTGGTTGTCGCAGCCGGGCGCACCCAAGCCCAAGCTGGACAACGAGGACGAAGAACCGATCACCGTCAGCTATGACGAGATGGTCGCAAGCTGGAAGTAAATCCTTTTGCCGGGGGCGCGTGAGATACGCGGCCCCGGCCCCTCTCTCCCTGACGGATCAGACCGCGTCGCTTGCATGATGCGTCTGGCCGATTACTCTGCGGCCGCTGGGGCCTCTGGCGGCCGCTTTTTCATGACCAACACGACGTGCGGGGGACACCACCATGACCCATATTCTGGCCATTGACCAAGGCACCACCTCAAGCCGGGCCATATTGTTCGACCAAAACATGAAGCTGGTCGCCACCGCGCAGGAAGAATTTACCCAGCATTACCCCGATTCCGGCTGGGTCGAGCATGACCCCGGTGATCTTTGGTCAACCACCGCTGGCACCTGCCGCGCGGTGATCGAACGTGCAGGGCTAAGCGTGACGGATGTCACCGCCATCGGCATCACCAACCAACGTGAAACCACCCTTGTCTGGGACAAGAAAACCGGAGAGCCGGTTTATAACGCCATCGTCTGGCAGGATCGGCGCACCGCCGATCTGTGCCGCACCCTGCGTGATGCGGGCCATGAGGATATGGTCACCGACCGCACCGGCCTTTTGCTTGATCCCTATTTTTCGGGCACCAAGCTGAAGTGGATTCTGGACAATGTCGAAGGTGCCCGCGCCCGGGCCGAGGCGGGTGATTTGCTGTTCGGTACGGTCGATACCTTTCTGATCTGGAAGCTGACGGGCGGGGCGGTGCATGCCACCGACGCCACCAATGCCGCGCGCACCCTGCTTTATGACATCCGCAAAGGGCGGTGGAGTTCCACCATCTGCGAACTGCTGGATATTCCGCAAAACATGCTTCCCGAGGTGCGCGATAGCGCCGCTGACTATGGCATGGTCCGCGATGATCTTTTTGGCCGCGAGATTCCCATTCGGGGCGTGGCGGGCGACCAACAGGCCGCCACCGTCGGACAGGCCTGCTTCAGCCCCGGAATGCTCAAATCCACTTATGGGACGGGGTGTTTTGCCCTGCTCAATACCGGCGATACGCCTGTTGTGTCTCAAAATCGTTTGCTGACCACCATTGCCTATCAACTGGATGGCAAGCCCACCTATGCGCTGGAAGGGTCGATCTTCATCGCGGGCGCGGTGGTGCAATGGCTGCGCGATGGGCTCAAGATCATCCGCGAAGCCTCGGAAACACAGCCCTTGGCCGAAAATGCCGACCCGGCGCAGAACGTGGTTCTGGTGCCGGCCTTCACCGGGCTTGGCGCACCCTATTGGAATGCCGAATGCCGTGGCGCGGTCTTTGGCCTGACGCGCAATTCCCGGCCACAGGAATTCGCCCGCGCCGCTTTGGAAAGCGTGGGGTATCAAACCCGCGATCTGCTTGAGGCGATGCGCAGCGATTGGGCCGACCACGGGGGCGCGGCGCTGCGCGATGGCGGGGCCGAAACCCTGCGCGTTGACGGCGGGATGAGCGCCAGCGATTGGGCGATGCAGTTCTTGTCGGATATCATCGACGCGCCGGTGGACCGCCCCGAGGTTCTGGAAACCACGGCGCTTGGCGCGGCATGGCTGGCGGGAATGCAGGTTGGTCTTTATCCGGGGCTTGAGGAGTTTGCCCAGACATGGGCGCTTGACCGCAAGTTCACGCCGGATATGGATGACGCCACGCGCGCACGCAAATACGACGCATGGAAGCGTGCGGTGAATGCGACGCTGAGTTTTTGAAACGCGGGAAGTTTGACCACGCCGTAGGGTGCGCATTCATTGCGCACCGCCCTTGGCGCATCGGCCTGTTTTAAGACGCCCCGCGCGGCATCGGCGTTTGGCCCTTGTTGTAAGGTTTCCAGTCGTTCACCTCGGGGTAATACATCTTGCGCCATTTGCGCACGCGGGGGTTCATCACCCGTCGCCAGATGGGTGGCACCATCGCCGCCATGGTCATCACCGGATAGCCATAGGGCAGTTGCGGTGCCTCGGCTTCGGTATAATTCTGCAAAAGCGGGAAGCTCCTGTCGGGTTTGTAATGGTGGTCCGAGTGGCGTTGCAGGTTGATCAATAACCAATTGGAGGCCTTATGCGCCGCGTTCCAACTGTGGCGCGGTTTGACGTGTTCGTATTTGCCATCGCCCAGATGTTTACGGGTCAGGCCATAGTGTTCGACGTAATTGGTCAGTTCCAATTGCCAGATAGGCACGAAGGCCTGCCAGATGAACAGGAGCAGCCCGATCCAGCCGCCCAGCAGCACCGCCAGCACGATCATGTAAAG
>DATFKJ010000263.1:0-3559 GCA_035268705.1 Roseovarius sp.
TGTATCGGCGTTGGTTTATACCTCGGGGACAACGGGGCGTCCCAAGGGCGTGATCCATACCCATGCCAACGATATCGCCATCGCGATGAACTGTGTCATGGAATACGGGTTGAACCATCGCGACAATGCCCTGCACATCGCGCCGCTTTATCACGTGGGGGGCATGCAGGCCTATTTCCTGCCGCACATGATGGTCGGCGGCACCAATGTCGTGCTTGGCCGCTATAACGCGCTGGAAACGCTGCAAACCATCGCCTCGGAAAAGATCACCACGCTGTTCGCCGTGCCGACCCAAATTCAGGAGATGCTGTTGCATCCCGAGTTTTCCAGGGTCGATACATCAAGCCTGCGATTGATCACCACCGGCGGGGCGGCGATCAATTCGGCGACGATGCAAAAGGTGATCGAGGAGTTCTGCCCGAAGATTTTCAACGGTTATGGCATGACAGAGGCGTCCTTGGCGCTGATCCTGCACCCCGAGGATGCGCTGAGCAAGCTGGGGTCGTGCGGCAAGCCGACCCTGATTTCGGAGTGTCGCGTGATTGATCGCAAGCCCGACGCCACGCCGCGGGATCTTTTGGCCCCCGGTGAGATCGGTCAGTTGATCGTGCGCGGACCGCAGGCGATGAGCGGCTATTGGAACAATCCGCTTGAGACTTCGAAGAAGTTGCGGGCCGGCTGGGTCTATTCCGGGGATTTGTTCTCGCAGGACGAGGAGGGCTTCTATTACTTCCACGGTCGCGGCGACGACATGATCGTGTCGGGTGGTGAGAACATCTATCCGCGCGAGGTGGAGGAACTTCTTTACACCCATCCCGGCATTCAAGAGGCCGCGGTACTTGGTCTGCCCGACGAAAAATGGGGGCAGGTGGTCGCCGCCTACGTGGTTGTCACCGACGCCGGTTTGACGGCGGAAGATCTGGACGCCTTTTGCAAGCAGAGCGACGATCTTGCGCCATACAAGCGGCCCAAGCGCTATGTTTTCATGGACGAGTTGCCGACCAATCCCAGCGGCAAGGTTCTCAAACGAGAGTTGCTGGCCGCGCATGAAACGACCCAAGGGGCCTAAGTGCCAGCGCCAGCCCCAGAGAGTTGCATCGACATATTAAGCGACGCCCTTGGGGCCGACCCATGGCCCCGGGGACGCGCAGAAACGGAAAGAGCCAATGACTGAAAAACTGCTTTATGACCAAGACGGCCATGTCGTCACCCTGACCTTCAACATGCCCGAGACGCGCAACGCCTTGACCGACCGTGATCTGTGTTCGGCCATCGTGGCGGCGATGCACCGGATCAACGCCGATCAATCGGTTCGCTGTGCCATCGTAACCGGCGCGGGGAAGGCGTTTTCATCGGGCGGGAACCTGAAGCACATGCGCGACAAGGAGTCGATTTTCGGCGGTGATGCGGTGGATGCCAAGGACGGTTACCGGGCTGGGATTCAGCAGGTCGCCAAGGCGATGTGGGAATGCGAGGTGCCACTGATTGCGGCGGTCAATGGCCCGTCCTATGGCGCAGGCTGTGATTCCACTTGTCTATGCGATATCCGCATCGCCTCGACCCAGGCAACATTTGCCGAGAATTTTGTGCGTGTGGGCCTGATTTCGGGGGATGGCGGCGCGTGGTTGCTGCCGCGTCAGGTGGGGCTGTCGCGGGCGGCGGAGATGACCTTTACAGCCGACCCCGTGGATGCGGCGACGGCCTTGGAATGGGGGCTGGTCTCAAAGGTGGTTGAGCCGGAGGACCTATTGCCCGAGGCCTGCAAACTGGCCGCGCGCATTGCCAAGAATCCGCCGCGCCAATTGCGCATGGCCAAGCGGCTGCTGCGGGAAGGCCTGAACACCCGGCTGGATACGGTATTGGAACTGGCGGCGGCCTATCAGGGGGCCTGTCATCAGACCGAGGACCACATGGAAGCGGTCAATTCGCTTTTGGAAAAGCGTGATGCCGATTTCACCGGACGATAGGCCATGACCCGAAGCGGCAGACCTCGCGCAGGATCGCATGGTGCAATCGGTTTTGTGCATGACCTGCGCTACACCGATATTCCGGCCGAGGCACGGCAATATGCGCGTCGTTGGTTGCTGGACCTGATCGGTGTGGCGGCGGGCGGGTTTGGCACGGAGCTGTCGGGTATCATCCGGGGCCATGCCCATAAGCATTTCGGCGCGGGCGAGGGCCGGGCGCGGATGCTTTTCGACGGGCGCCCCGTCAGTCCGGCGGGTGCCGCCCTTGCCGGGGGGATGACCATTGATGCGCTTGATGGTCATGACGGTCACAAGTTGACCAAGGGGCATGCGGGTTGTGGTGTCTTTCCGGCCGCCCTGGCCCTGTCCGAAGCCGAAGGATTGGACGATGGCGAGGCCTTTCTGACGGCGCTCGTTCTGGGGTACGAGATTGGCACGCGGGCGGGCATCGCCCTGCATCGCACGGCCTGTGATTACCATACCTCGGGGGCTTGGGTGGCGGTGGCCTGTGCGGCGCTGGGCGCGAGGAGCCTTGGCTTGTCACGGGGGCAATCCCGCGAGGCCATCGGGATCGCCGAGTATCACGGACCACGCAGTCAGATGATGCGCTGCATCGACCATCCCACGATGCTCAAGGATGGGTCGGGCTGGGGCGCGATGGCGGGGGTGTCGGCGGCCTATCTGGCGGCGGATGGCTTTACCGGTGCGCCGGCGGTGACGGTCGAAGCGCCCGAGGTTGCCGATATCTGGGCCGACCTTGGAAAGCGCTGGTTCATCCT
This sequence comes from Roseovarius sp., assembly GCA_035268705.1. Lineage (GTDB taxonomy): Bacteria > Pseudomonadota > Alphaproteobacteria > Rhodobacterales > Rhodobacteraceae > Roseovarius. The sequence continues at coordinate 2,747 of DATFKJ010000263.1, forward strand.
TGAGCAGTATTTCAAACCGTTTCCGGTGTGCCGCTGGGCGCAACCTGCGGTGCGCGCAGCGCTTGACCTGCGCAAGCGGCATGGCCTGTCGTCGCGGGATATCGACCGGATCGAGGTGACCACCTTTCACGAGTCCCTGCGTCTGGCGACGCGCGCGCCACAGAGCACCGAGGCCGCGCAATATTCTACCTCGTTCCCGGTGGCCGTGGCCATCGCGCGCGGCAAGGTGGACCCCGAGGATATCAGCGGCGCGGCCCTGCATGACAAGGACGTCCTGCGCCTGTCGCGGGATATGCGGATTTCGGAAAGCGACGCCTTCAACAGCGCCTTCCCGGTGCGGCGATTTTCGCAGGTGACCCTGCATTTGCATGGGGGCGGGCAGGTGACATCGGAGCCGACCGAAGCGAGTGGTGATCCCGAAAATCCGGCCCCCGACGCGGAGGTGCGCGCCAAGTTCCACGCCTATGCAACATCCGTGCTTGGGGCCGAACGGGCCGGGCAGATCGAGGCCTCTGTCGATGATCTTGGCGCGGTGCCGCTGTCACGGCTGACCGATCTGATCCTGAGCGATGTGAAAGGGGTAAACCCATGACCGCATTGATTGACGACGACGTTGCGGGGGGCATCGCGACGCTGACGCTGAGCCGGCCAGAGGCGTTGCACGCTCCGCTGCCCAGTCCCGGTTGGACAACGGGCTTTGAGCCTTGACCGATCTACCTTGGGCAAAGGTGCAGGCTTCGGATGATGCGACCAAAGGGCCGAAGGACTTGGCCGAGACACGACAACCAATTTGGACGGGTGCGTGACCGCCCG
>DATFKJ010000264.1:0-7787 GCA_035268705.1 Roseovarius sp.
CATTTCCACCGGGATGATCGGCGACGGGCGGTCTATGGGAAAATCCGGTGTCACGTCCTCGATTTGCGTGAAGGCCGGGTGCGGGTTGAGCGCAAAGAAAGTCTGAAACCGGCGGTCCCAATCGCGCATGGCGCGCAGGACAGAAAAAGACGGGGTCGAGCCGATATCGTTCATCCGATCTTTCGGATCGACAACGTGACACCGCCCGCACATCTTCACCGACAGGGTTTTGCCAAGCACGGCGTCTCCTTCAAAGGAAACTGCTACCACCTCGGTCTCTTTGGTCTTGGGAAGGGCAAATGGCGTGCTTCCGCCCACTTCGAAACTGGTGATCGTGCGCTTGCCAATCTCACCGGTCAGCCAATCTGCAAGTCGCGCGGCACCTTCGCTTTCGGTCAGAACCATCATGCTCCACGTCGCGTTCGGCCCTTGAAAAACCGCCGTTCCTGCGTCTTGATTGGTCAGGACAAGATCGGCCTGCGCCTGTTCCTCGACCACCTCGACACGCACCCCGGTCTTAAGCGAAAACCGGGGCAACACGTATTGCAAAAGCCCACTGTCCTGCAACACCTGCGGGGCCGCGAGGCGCACCTCGTCTGCCGCCCGCGCCTGCCTCGCCCCCAAGGGCAGGACCATCGCAAGACAAAGGATAACAATAAAGCCGCGCATGGCTGCTAGGGTAGAAAGCCACAGGCACCTGCGTCAACGATCTTGAAGAAAGGAAGACGAAATGAGCGACGATATCGGCGATTTCAACATGTCCATGCGAAAGTTCCTCAAACAGGTCGGTGTGACCTCGCAACAGGCCATCGAAGAGGGGCTGCGCGAAGCGGGCGACCTTGAAGGACGCGAGTTCAAGGCCAAGGTCGTACTGACCGTTGAGGGCTTGGATATCGAACACGAAGTGACCGGTGTCATCAAGGGGCAAGGCTGATCGTGGCATTGACAAGGGAAAGCGTTCTTGAAGCGCTGAAAAAGATCACGGACCCGGTAAGCGGGTCCGATATTGTCTCGGCTGGAATCACTCGTGGCTTGACCGTAGATGCGGGCGCGGTGCGCTTCGTTCTGGAAATTGATCCAGCCAAGGCACAGACATATGAGCCGGTTCGCGATGCGGCCGAAGACGCCGTAAAAGCGCTTGGAGCGTCCGAGATCTCGGCAGTTCTGACCGCACACAGCGCCAAGTCCCCGCCCGACCTCAAGCCGCAAAAAAAGGCTGAGCCGCAAGGCCCTGAACGGGTGCCGGGGGTCCAACACATCATCGCCATTGCCAGCGGCAAGGGCGGTGTGGGTAAATCCACCGTGTCGGCCAACCTCGCCTGCGCCCTTGCCGCCGAAGGACGACGTGTGGGGCTTTTGGATGCCGATGTTTACGGCCCCAGTCAGCCGCGGATGCTTGGTGTTTCGGGCCGTCCAGCCAGCCCGGATGGCAAGACCATCCTGCCAATGCGCAACCATGGCGTCACCATGATGTCCATCGGTCTAATGACCAATGAGGATCAGGCCGTTGTCTGGCGTGGGCCCATGCTGATGGGGGCGCTGCAACAGATGTTGATGCAGGTACAATGGGGGGCATTGGATGTTCTTCTGGTCGACCTGCCGCCCGGCACGGGTGATGTCCAAATGACACTGGCGCAGAAAACCGTGGTGGACGGCGCGATCATTGTCTCGACCCCGCAAGACGTGGCGCTTCTGGACGCACGCAAGGGGATCGACATGTTCAATCAGTTGAACGTGCCGGTGTTGGGCATGATCGAGAACATGAGTACGCATATTTGCTCAAGCTGCGGGCATGAGGAGCACGTTTTTGGCCACGGCGGCGTGAAAGCGGAATGCGAAAAGCTGGGTGTGCCGCTTCTGGCCGAAGTTCCGCTGCACATCGACATTCGCATGGCATCGGATGGCGGCGCGCCGATCGTGGTGTCGAAGCCAGAGGCTCAACAATCACAGGCCTTCCGCGAAATCGCCAAGCAAATGGTGGCACAGGGGGTCGCATGAGCGCACCGGCCTTCCCCCCCTTGATGTCGGGCCACCCGGTGGATGCCGGGATAGACCCGTTCGAAAAAGCCTGCGCCATGGCCGCGCTTGGGTGTGACGCGGGGCTGATCGTCTACAACGTGGCGGCCAACCGTCTGGCCGCAGCGCTTGTCATGGCCCCCGAAGTGCCACTTGAAAAGGCCATGGCCATGCTGCCCGCCTGCGGTGTGGGTTTCCAGAACGCGCTCGGCGCGCTTGGCCCGCCCGAGGTGGCCGTTCATCTGGAATGGGCGGGAGGCCTGCGCATCAACGGGGCGACCTGTGGGCGGTTGCGGGTGGCGGCCAGTACCCATGACCCCACGGAACAGCCTGATTGGCTGATCGTGGGCTTGGAACTTCCGCTCGTTCTGGCAGGTGGCCAATCGGGACAGCGCCCCGATGAAACCGCGCTCTACGAGGAAGGCTGCGCGGATGTCGATGCAACCAACCTGCTAGAGGCTTGGGCGCGGCATACCCTCAACTGGATCACCCGTTGGGACGAGGAAGGGCCGCGCCCCTTGCATTCAGAATGGCGTGGCTTGGCCCATGGCATCGGCGAAGACATCACGCAAAACGGCCAAAGTGGCACCTTCCTAGGGGTCGACGAGGATTTTGGCATGCTGCTGCGAAACAACGAACAGACCACGGTGATCCCGCTCAGCACTGTATTGGAGCAAGACACATGAAATTGGCCCGTGCCATCCATTTCGACGAAAGCGACACGCGTGTCTACGCGAACCCGGCCCGCACTGGTGAATGGTGCGTCTCGGGTGGTTTCGAGTTTTCCAACTGGTCCGAGGGCGACCTTGCCGGCAAGCAGCGGCAGGCCTTTTCAAATGGTTGGCTCGGGGTCGAGACGTTTGGCAGGGTGACTTTCGTGGCCGTCACGCAAATCGAAGAGGCCGAAAGGCGCGCTTTGTCTGACGCTATTGCCCAGCATTTCGTCGATATCTATGGCGCGCCCAGCCTTGAGGCCGCGCGCCCCGTGGCCGATGACGAAATCGCACACATGATCGACCTTTGCGAAGATCACGCGTCCAATACACTACTGACCGTCGCCCGCGAGTTGACAGAATCCGGTGTCCGCGAAAGTTTCCGAGTGATCGAGGCGCAGGATGCTGGACTGGAGCAGTTCGCGATACACGGCTCTCTGGACGAGTGAATCACTCCCTCAGGTAGGATGGGCGCAACACCATGATCGTCGGATCATCGGGCAAGCTGCGAAGGGAAACCGTTAGCGTGCTTTCCCCCGTCTCGACGATGCGGAATTCATCTTCCATACCATTCAGGAACCGCCCCAACGACCCGTCCGCGAACCAGTGCATGGGGATGACGATCCGCGCCTTCAGACGACGCAGCACGTTCATCATGTTTTCAAGCGGCATGGTAAAGCCACCATCCACCGGCGCCATGACCACATCCATCCGCCCAAGGGCCGCGTATTGCTCATCACTGGGCTCGTGATGCAGGTGGCCAAGATGGCCGATGCAAAGGCCCGCAGCCTCGAACACGAAAATGGAATTTCCCTTGGGCTCGACCCCGCCGTAGGAACGGATATCGGTCGGCACGTTGCGGATCATCATACCGCCCAGATCGACATGATGATCGGCACCTTCGCCAAAGTCACCCCAACCGCGCAAGACATGTGGAATGGCCGGGTCCGGGTTGGGCGTCCAATGGGTGGAATGGGCGTGGTTCATCGTCACGACGTCGGGGATGAAATCCACGTTGCCGATGAACCCGGTGAAATCCGTCACGGCCGATAGACCGTCTTCGGTCTGGATCAGAAACGAGGCATGCGCGATGTATTGAAGCCGTACGGAGAATTCCGGGACAGGCGCGCGAAAACTGGCCTTGTGCAAATATCGGATGCCCGGCGCACTATCGGCAATCGCAATACAATGACTTGGCCGCCGGTCCTGGGCAAATGCAGCGGTTGCCATCGTCACCAAAAGCAAGACGAGACGGATCATGGCTTTCCCTCCTTTGACGCAAGGGAAAGGTAGCACAAGAAACCGATAAGTCAGCTTCTTCAAGCGGAGGTCAAGGGGCCGGGCGGCACATGCCCTTGATTGTCGCAGCGTGGACGGCATCTGCACCCAGCGTATCTTCGGCGATGTCCTTTACGTTCGGCATCAGTTCTTCATGGGCGACAAGGCGGTCGAAAAGGCCCCAGGAATGCGCCTCTTTATCCGCAACCTTCTGCCCGCCCATCAGGATCATCTTGGCCCGGGATGGCCCAACCAGCCGGGTCAGACGCCCCGGGTCGGAAGGTTGTGGCAGGAAACCAAGTTTCATCACCGGGTAGAAGGCCTTGGCCCCGCGCGCCGCAATCCGCAGGTCACAGGCCAAAACCATGCCCATGGCGCCGCCTGCGACAGTCCCGTTGAGCGCGGCAATGGATAGCCCCGGGAACCCCGCTATGGCCGACGACAAACGCTCCCATACGGCAGAGGTCGCAAGTCCCGCACGGGCGGCTTCAAGATCGGCCCCCGCCGAGAAAACCTTGCCCTCGCCAGTAATAACCAACACACGCGCTTTTTCATGCGCGGCCTCGGCAATGCGGGCCAATTCGACCAGCATGTCCTCGGTCAGGGAATTGGCTTTGTCCGGGCGATTGATAGTTGCGACCCAAAAGCCATCGTCTTTGTCCAGATTGATCATGTCAAACCCACTTTCTTACGAATATCTTCGTCCCTAAGGCTGATTTCTTGGCCCAGATGTGCATCACCGTTTGGCCCGCACATCCACAAAAGGGCCTTGGCGGGCCATTCGGGCGGAATATGTTCCGACCAATCCAGTTGGCTGACCGGGTTGAGGCCGCTGCCCTTTATCTGGTGCTGCATGTCCGTAGCCACCGTGCCGGGCGACAGGCCCATGACCCGCAGGCCATGTTCGGCGCCTTCCTTGTGGGCGCACATGGTAAGCATTGCCGCCCCGGCCTTTGAGGTGCAGTAGTGGCTCCAGCCTTCCAGCGCGTTATGCGCAGCGCCGGAACTGATGGTGATGATTGTACCAACCCCGGCCTCCTGCATTTCGGGCATCGCCGCGCGCATTCCGTTATAGACACCCTTCAGATTGATATCTATGGCGTGCCCCCATGCCTCGGGGTCGGATGTGGACAGATGTGAAATGGGTTCGATAACCCCGGCATTGCCAATCAGAATATCCAATGATCCAAAGGCCTTAAGACATGCGTTCACCGCCGCCTCGACCTCCCAAAAGCGGCTGACGTCGCAAGGAATGGCAATCGCCTTTTCGCCTATCTCTCCGGCAAGATCAGCAATCGCATCGCGATTCCGCGCGACAAGCGCCACGTTGGCACCGGACTTGGCAAAAATTCGTGCGGTCGCGGCACCAATGCCCTTGCTGGCGCCGGTAATGAGTACAGTCTTGCCCGTCAGGTCCATCGTCTCACCTATGGTTGCTATCGCTGCTTTCGTACCCGTCGCAACGGCGCGGGTCGAGTCAGATCACCTCTTGACCCTACCGGGCGTAGCGCCGAAGCTGAACCGGATAATTTTTGGATAAGAGGCTGCCATGAATCCTTTGATGCACAAGGCCGCTCCGGCGGCGGCCATAACTTTTTTGATGACAGGAACGGCAGCATATGCCGACGTCACGGCCTCGGATGTCTGGTCGGACTGGACAAGCTACATGGCCGGTTTCGGCTATCAAGTTTCGGGCGAAGAGTCGCAATCGGGTGACACGCTGACCGTGACCGATGTGACCATGAGCATGGAAGTCGAGGACGGTGATGACAGTACGGTCGCGATGCAGACCAAGCTGGGAACCTTCGAACTGATCGAGAACAGCGACGGCTCTGTGTCGATGATTTTGCCCGAGGTGATGCCGATCACCATGGCCTTCACGGACGAGACGGATACCAGTGCCACCATCCAAATGGAGTATCGTACTTCGGGCTTGGATATGACCGTTTCGGGCGATCCCGGGGCGATGACCTATGATTACAAGGCTGATGCGATGACCTTTGCGTTGGTGGACGTCGAGGCACCGGACGAAGATGTTGATATCGGCACGATGGAGATGACGGTGTCCGATGTAACGGGACGTGCCGACGTCACCACCGAAGGCGAGCTGCGCTCGACCCAAGGCACCATGTCGAGCGGGCCGGTGACCTATACCGTCGACTTTACGGACCCGAGCACCGGTGAGCGGCTGCAAGGCACTGGCACATATACGAATTTCTCATATACAGGGGCAGCCACTACGCCTGTCGGCATGGGGGACTCGATGGATATGCCAAACATGCTTGCGGCTGGTTTTGATATGAACGGCCAGTTTGAACATGGCGGCGGGTCGACCGAATTTTCCTTCACGGAAGCCGATCAGGCCGTATCCGGGACCACCCAGACCGCGCGAGGCAGTCTGGACATCGCCATGAGCGATAAAGGCCTGAGCTACAGCGGGTCCGCCAATGATATCAAGGTCGCGATTTCGGGGGACCAAATTCCGTTTCCTGTTGAAATGAATATGAAAAATTCGGGCTTCGGCCTGACCATGCCGGTCAGCAGCAGCGAAGAGCCGCAGGATTTTGCCTTTTCCATGCTGTTCGGTGATTTCACTATTTCCGAGCAGATCTGGGCGATGTTCGACCCTGCGGGACAATTGCCGCGCGATCCGGCGACCCTGTCCATCGACTTGGCTGGCAAGGCCAAGATGCTGGTTGATATGATGGACCCCGAAGCGATGGAAGAGGTCGATAGCGGCGACCAGACCTTCGGCGAACTGAACGCCCTGACCATCAACGACATCACCGTCCGCGCCGCCGGTGCAGAACTGACCGGCGAAGGTGATTTCATTTTTGATAACAGAGACTTGACCAGCTTTGACGGAATGCCGGCACCGGAGGGTGAAGTTGATCTGAAGCTGGTTGGTGGCAATGGCCTGCTGGACAAACTGGCGTCCATGGGCCTGCTGCCCGAGGATCAGGCCATGGGCGCACGCATGATGATGGGCCTCTTTGCCGTACCCAGTGAGGACGAGGAAGACACTCTGACCTCGACGATCGTCGTCAACGAAGAGGGCCATGTTCTGGCAAACGGTCAGCGCCTGAAATGAGCCATGCGCGGCGCGGTCCGGGGGATCGCGCCGCGAATCGCCGCTAACCCCTTGGGTTAACGAGAAAAACCCCGCTCTGCATCGCGTCGGCAAGACGTCGGTATCACGTCGGTATTTTTTGCAGCAACCCGTGTAATTAACTTGGCGTACGGTGCAAAACGTACATTTTGCACAGGAATTTTGTACGTTTCAAGATTCTGTGAGGATTGCCTGATTGTGATCCATGAGGGACTCGGTGCTGTTTCTGGACAAGGCGCCGTCGCTGATTTCACCACTGCAATCGGCAATGCAGGACTTTGCTTCTGTCTGCGCCGTGTTCATGGAAAAGACCCCATTACCGCATTCTTCAAGGTTACCCGCATGGCCTTTGTGGGCGCGGCACTCCAGAGGTTTGGCGAACTCCGGATTTTGCTGCATGTGCGTGATCGCAATGGCGTCTTGATTAGCGGCTTTGCAAAGCAATCAAAGCCAAAACGGTGGCAGAGCAGCCTGAGGTTTTCCAAGCTAAGGGCGCTGAGGCGTTCCACCTTTAACCTGAGGCATCAGCGAACGGCGAAGCGCATGCAACGATCAAGTGTCAGGCGGCATTTCGCGAAACGACTTAGTTGCGCATCTTTATGCCTTCCTCCCACCGAAAACCGATGCCACCCCCTTGCCAGACCCCTTCACCAATCGGGTTGGGCCCGTCG
>DATFKJ010000265.1:0-2633 GCA_035268705.1 Roseovarius sp.
TCGCCCCGGTGCCGATATCAAAATTGAAGTGGTCAAGATCCAGGCGCTTTTACATGCCTCGATCCTCTGGGAACCAACCGCGTCGTTCACCTCGGAATGGGAACGAATGCGGCATTTGCGTTTTGTGGACGCACGAGGCGCCGAAAGATTAACCGCACGCGGTTGCGTGCAGACACATGTGTTGCAAGACGGGGAAAGAGACCCAATGCCAACGATCCAACAGCTGATCCGCAAGCCGCGGCAGCCCAAAATCAGAAGTCAGAAGTCCATGCACCTGCAGGGGTGCCCGCAAAAGCGTGGAGTCTGCACGCGCGTCTATACAACGACGCCGAAGAAACCGAACTCGGCCATGCGGAAGGTTGCCAAGGTGCGCCTGACCAACGGTTTCGAGGTCATCAGCTATATCCCCGGTGAAAGCCACAACCTTCAGGAACACTCGGTTGTCCTGATCCGTGGCGGCCGTGTGAAAGACCTTCCCGGTGTGCGCTACCACATCCTGCGCGGTGTGCTTGACACGCAAGGCGTCAAGGATCGGAAGCAGCGCCGCTCGAAATACGGCGCCAAGCGTCCGAAGTAAGAGGAATAACAGATGTCCCGTCGTCACGCCGCTGAAAAACGTGAAATCCTGCCCGACGCCAAGTATGGCGACCGGGTTCTTTCGAAGTTCATGAACAACCTGATGATCGATGGTAAGAAATCGGTCGCGGAAAAGATCGTGTACAACGCCCTTGATCGTGTCGAAGACAAGGTCAAGCGCGCCCCGGTCGAGATGTTCCACGAAGCTCTGGACAACATCAAACCCTCCGTCGAGGTTCGCTCGCGCCGTGTGGGTGGTGCCACCTATCAGGTACCCGTCGAAGTCCGCCCCGAGCGCCGCGAAGCCTTGGCCATCCGGTGGCTGATCACCGCCTCGCGCTCGCGCAATGAGAACACGATGGAAGAACGCCTCGCTGGTGAACTGCTGGATGCAGTCAACAGCCGCGGCTCCGCCGTGAAAAAGCGCGAAGACACTCACAAGATGGCCGAGGCGAACAAAGCCTTCAGCCATTACCGCTGGTAAACCCTAGAGGCATTACACCATGGCACGCGATTATCCGCTCGAACGCTACCGCAACTTCGGCATCATGGCGCACATCGACGCAGGCAAGACCACCTGCTCGGAGCGCATCCTGTTTTACACCGGCAAGTCCCACAACATCGGTGAGGTGCACGATGGTGCGGCCACCATGGACTGGATGGAGCAGGAGCAGGAACGCGGTATCACCATTACCTCGGCTGCGACCACGACCTTCTGGCAGTGGCAAGAAGACCCCACCAAAGAGGGGACTTCGGACACGAAGTACCGGATGAACATCATCGACACCCCCGGCCACGTTGACTTCACCATCGAAGTCGAGCGTTCGCTGGCGGTTCTCGACGGTGCGATCTGTGTTCTCGACGCCAACGCCGGTGTCGAGCCGCAAACCGAAACCGTTTGGCGTCAGGCCGACCGCTACAAGGTTCCGCGGATCGTTTTCGTCAACAAGATGGATAAGATCGGCGCAGACTTTTACAACTGCGTGAAAATGATCGAGGACCGCACCGGCGCCAAAGCCGTTCCCGTGGCCCTGCCCATCGGCGCCGAGACCGAGCTGGAAGGCATCATCGATCTGGTGACCATGGAAGAATGGACCTGGAAAGGTGAAGACCTTGGCGCGTCCTGGAGCCGTCAGGCAATCCGCGATGAGTTGAAGGACACCGCCGACGAATGGCGGGCCAAGCTTATCGAAAACGCCGTCGAAATGGACGACGACGCGATGATGGAGTACCTCGAAGGCAACGAGCCCGACGTCCCCACGCTGCGCAAGTTGATCCGTGAGGGTACCCTGTCGCTCAGCTTCGTTCCGGTTCTGGGTGGGTCGGCCTTTAAAAACAAGGGTGTGCAGCCGCTGCTGAACGCCGTGGTCGATTTCCTGCCCAGCCCGCTGGACGTTGTCGATTACATGGGCTTCGCCCCTGACGACGAAACCGAAACCCGCGACATCCCGCGCCGCGCGGATGACGAAATGCCGTTCTCAGGCCTCGCGTTCAAGATCATGAACGACCCCTTCGTCGGTTCGCTGACCTTTACGCGCATCTACTCGGGCACCTTGAAAAAGGGTGACACGATCCTGAACGCGACCAAGGGCAAGAAAGAGCGTATCGGACGTATGATGATGATGCACTCCAACGACCGGAGCGAGATCGAAGAAGCCTTTGCGGGCGACATCATCGCACTGGCCAGCCTCAAGGACACCACCACGGGTGACACGATCTGTGACCCCAAGGCACCTGTCGTTCTGGAAACCATGACCTTCCCCGACCCCGTTATCGAAATCGCGGTCGAGCCGAAGACAAAGGGCGACCAGGAAAAGATGAGCCAAGGCCTCCAGCGTCTGGCGGCAGAAGACCCCTCCTTCCGTGTGGAGACCGACCTCGAGTCCGGTCAGACCATCATGAAGGGCATGGGCGAGCTGCACCTCGACATTCTCGTCGACCGCCTGAAGCGCGAATTCAAGGTCGACGCGAACATCGGTGCGCCGCAGGTGGCCTACCGCGAGACCATCGGTCACGAGATCGAACACACCTACACCCACAAGAAACAGTCGGGTGGC